>JAJDBQ010000109.1 GCA_029261255.1 Nitrospirales bacterium | reverse complement strand
TCATGCCGTGAATAACCAAAAAATCACGGTGTTTGGGGGCGAACAACAACGGCCAAATCTTCACATCCAAGACATGTGTGACCTGTATATGTTGTTACTTGAACTTCCTGATGAAAAGATTGCGGGTGAAATTTTTAATGCGGGGTATCAAAATCAGACCATTGGAGATATCGCCAAAATTGTGAAACGTGTGGTGGAAGAAGAATTTCCAGAAAAAGGAGATATCCCAATAGTGACGACTCCGACGAATGACAATCGATCGTATCGGATCACGTCGGATAAGATCACTGAAAAGCTTGGATTCAAGCCTCGTCGTGCGATCGAAGATGCTGTTCGAGATCTCTGTCAGGCTTTTAAGGATGGGAAAATACCCAATAGTATGACGGACGACCGATACCACAATGTGAGGGTCTTAAAACAAGTGAAGGTGGCTTGATGTCCCAGAAGCCTCTGGCGGTCGTCACGGGCGGCGCAGGTTTTATTGGGAGCCATATGGTCGATAGGCTTATCGAAGAAGGCTACCGCGTGCGTGTGATTGATAGCCTGGTGGGAGGGCGAGAAGCCAATCTCTCTCACCACAGCACGAATCCTGATCTTGTTCTTGACCTTCGCGATATTCGCGCGCTAGCCCCAGATGATACCTTGGTGAAGGGCGCTGATGCGGTCTTTCACTTTGCAGGCATCGGAGATATTGTTCCATCCATTGAGCAGCCTTCAGAGTATATGTCCACCAACGTGCAGGGGACTGTTCATGTGTTGGAAGCTGCTCGACATGCTGGTGTTCGTAAATTCGTGTACGCAGCTTCTTCTTCTTGTTACGGTCTCGCTTCCGTTCCTACCAAAGAAGATCATTTGATTGCCCCACAATACCCTTACGCGCTGAGTAAATATTTAGGGGAAATGGCCACCTTTCATTGGCATAAAGTTTATCGTCTTCCTGTCAATGTCATTCGGATTTTTAATGCCTATGGAACCCGTTCTCGAACATCTGGAGCCTATGGGGCGGTATTTGGTGTGTTCTTACGACAAAAATTAGCAGAGCTTCCTTTTACGGTTGTCGGTGATGGAACTCAAAAACGAGATTTTCTCTATGTGACCGATGTGGCACGTGCATTTTTCCTGGCGGGGACAACGGAATTGACTGGTCAAATTTGGAATCTGGGAGCGGGGAACCCGCAATCCGTGAATCATCTTGTGGAGCTACTAGAAGGGCAAGTGGTGTATGTCCCAAAACGTCCGGGGGAGCCTGATTGTACATGGGCGGACATAGGAAAAATTGAAAAAGAACTCGGGTGGGCCCCACAAGTGACATTTGAAGAAGGGGTGAAGCGAATTTTTGACAATATCGATTATTGGCGAGAAGCCCCACTCTGGTCTCCTGAGACCATAGCGGAAGCGACAAAAACCTGGTTTGACTATCTTGGGGAGCGATAGGAATTATGTTGGCGTCCTTAATGAAAAAATATCGGCATAAAATTAAAAATGCTGATGAACTCAAGAAAATTCTGGGACAAAGACCTCGTAAGAAAAAAGTGATCATGTGCCACGGGGTGTTTGATGTGGTTCATCCTGGACATCTTCGACATCTTATTTATGCGAAGAGTAAGGCTCCCATCTTGGTGACGAGCTTGACGGCAGATGTTCATATTGCGAAAGGTGAGCATCGTCCTTATGTCCCACAAGATCTTCGAGCGTTGAATCTTGCAGCATTTGAAATCGTTGATTATGTGGTAGTCGATGCTGAGCCGACGCCCATTTCCAACCTTCTTTTGATTCAACCGGATTTTTTCGCCAAGGGGTACGAATATAATGCGAGCGGGATACCCCCTAAGACTGAGGAAGAGTTAGACGCCCTTCGTTCTTTCGGGGGGAAAATGATTTTTACTCCTGGAGATATTGTCTATTCCTCTACCAAACTTATCGATTTGGCTCCGCCCAGTATTAAAGTAGAAAAATTATTGACGCTCATGGAATCAGAAGGGATCACGTTCCAAAATCTTCGTGAAACATTGATGAATCTGAAGGATAAGACGGTTCATGTAGTCGGGGATACGATCGTTGACAGTTACACACAAACAGCCATGATTGGTGGTCAGACCAAAACGCCCACCATGAGCGTATTATATGAGGGGAAGACCGATTATATCGGTGGCGCCGGAATTGTGGCCAAGCATCTTCGCGCGGCTGGTGCTCGTGTGATTTTTTCGACGGTCTTAGGTGATGATGCTCTGAAAGATTTTGTGGTTGATGGTTTAAAAGAAGCGAATGTTGATTGCCGACCGATCATTGATTCGACGAGGCCTACGACAAATAAAAATGCCATTGTTGCAGAGGGGTACCGGTTATTAAAAATTGATACGGTTGATAATCGTACGATTTCAGATGAGATCGTCGGTGAACTGTCGGAATCAATTTCTCATACCTCGTGTGATGCCGTCGTATTCAGTGATTTCCGTCACGGCATTTTTAATCGACGAACGATTCCTCAACTTATTGAGATGATTCCACCTGGTGCATATAAAGTCGCCGATAGTCAGGTGGCGACTCGGTGGGGAAATATCACTGAATTTCAGGATTTTGATTTGGTGACGCCTAATGAACGTGAAGCCCGATTCGCTCTAGCTGATCAAGATTCGGGTGTGAGACCTTTGGCGTCACGACTTTTTGATGAAGCCAAATGTCGTTTGTTGATTTTAAAGCTTGGTGATCGTGGAGTGTTGACAAGTCGTGGAGGAGATCACGAAACCTTGGAGTCGTATTTTGTTGTTGACAGTTTTGTTGAACGCTTAGTTGATGCGGTGGGTGCGGGAGATGCCCTATTATCGTATGCCACACTCACGATGATTGCGACGCAGTCTGAAGTGATGGCCACGATTCTTGGATCAATGGCGGCGGCATGTGAATGTGAGCGTGACGGGAATATCCCCATTCGCCCGGAAGACGTCATGAAGAAAATTGATGCTGCGGAACGACTCGCGAAATACAAGTAAAATTTATGCGTTGCATCGTTGTCGGCTTAGGAATTCAAGGGTACAAACGGCGTAAGTTTGCAGGAAGTGATTTTGTTGCCGCGGTAGACATTGTTAACCAAGAAGCGGAATATCGCGCTGTTGAAGAAGTTCCTCTCGCCAATTTTGATGCTGCGTTAGTCTGTACGCCTGATGAACCCAAGGCCGATGTTCTCAGATATCTTCTAAGCAATGGCAAGCATGTCTTGGTCGAAAAGCCTCTGTGGGTCAAAGATGACGAAGCTCTTCTCAATCTTGAAGCATTGGCAAGAAAAAATCGTGTTGTGTGTTATACCGCGTATAATCACCGGTTTGAACCACACTTCATGAGAATGCGTGAGGTGATTTCTTCTGGTGAATTGGGTGCCTTATACCATTGTCGAATGTTTTATGGAAATGGAACGGCTCGCTTGGTTCGGGAATCTGAATGGCGAGATCAGGGACCTGGAGTTCTCCCCGATCTTGGAAGTCATTTACTCGACACGGCAAAGTTTTGGTTCGGGGATGTTGAAAAGGCTTTTGACGTGATCTCTGTGAACTGTTTTGAGAATAGAGCTCCGGATCATGTCATAATCGGATCACGGAAGACGGTGCCAAAACTCGAATTAGAGATGACGCTCCTTAACTGGAGAAACCATTTTACCTGTGACCTCTTTGCTGAAAAAGGAACTGCTCATATTCAATCACTCTGTAAGTGGGGCCCAACCACATTTACGTTAAGAAAAAGAGTGCTGCCGAGTGGGCGTCCTCCTGAAGAATCAGAAACTCTCGTTCAAGATGATCCAACCTGGGCGCATGAATACCGCTATTTTAAGGATTTGTGTACACAGTCAGTCACGACTGATTTGTCGACTGATCGGTGGTTAAATCGATCCCTGGCAACGTTGGGTGAAGAGGCATTAGGGGCTCTCACCAAATCATGAATCCGATCATTGGCTATGCAGGGATGACGCATCTGGGCTTGAACTCAGCTGCCGCGTCGGTTGCACATGGCTTTGAAACAGTGGGGTTTGATCCGGCCTCGGATCGAATTACACAACTTCAAAATGGTGTGCTTCATATCAACGAGCCAGGGTTGCAAGATCTTTTGACTGCGCATGTAAAGAGGCTCACGTTCTCTTCGCAAGTTGAGTCGCTCAAGAAATGCCATGTGGTGTATATTTCCTCCGATGTGGCGACTGATAGTGAAGGACAAAGCGATTTAGGCGGTATTCAGGATTTGATTGCGACAGTCCTGCCTCATCTTTCTCCGACAGCTGTTCTGGTAATTCTTTGTCAGGTTCCTCCTGGATTTACTCGGAATATTCCATTTTCCTCAGATCGTCTTTTCTATCAAGTTGAAACATTGATTTTTGGTCGAGCGGTGGAGCGTGCTATGTCTCCAGAACGTTATATCATTGGCCGTGATATTCCTACTCGAGAAATTCCTTCTTCCTATAAGATATTTCTTGAAGCCTTTCACTGCCCCATATTACCCATGCAGTATGAAAGTGCTGAATTGGCCAAGATTTCCATCAACTGTTGCTTGGTTGGCATGATTAGCGTGGCGAATACTTTGGCTGAATTATGCGAACACATTGGAGCAGATTGGCAAGAGATTGTCCCTGCATTACGACTGGATAAACGTATAGGTCCGCATGCGTATATTAGCCCAGGGTTAGGAGTGGCTGGTGGAAATTTAGAGCGAGATTTAGCCACGGTTTGCCGATTGGCTGGAGAACATGGAACGGAGGCGAGTGTTGTTCAGTCGTGGCTTGATAACAGTCGCTATCGAAAAGATTGGGTGTTGAGAATTTTACATTCTTATGTCTTGGGAAATACCCCAGAGGTGCGACTAGGCATTTTGGGCTTGGCGTACAAGGAGGATACACATTCTACTAAAAACTCTCCGTCTTTGGCCTTGATTGAGTGTTTACATGATTGGCCAATCCAAGTCTATGACCCTGTCGTTTCTTCTTCAGTTCTGGAGCACCCTTCAGTGGTCTCAGCGAAGTCCATTTTGGATGCGGCTCGAGGCGTGGATGTGTTGATGATTATGACCCCATGGGCCGAGTTTCGTGAAGTGAAGCCAGTGGACTTGCAGCAGGCAATGAAAGGCCGCGTGATTATTGACCCCTTTCAGGTTCTATCAGGTTCAGTATGTACTTCATTGGGATTGCAATATTATTCATTAGGCCGACCTTTACTTGCCTAGGTCGCCAATTCCTAACATAGGAACTACGCATGCTTATTCATCATCGTTCGAAACCTTCTATACCTTCACGAGTTGTCGTCATTGGAGCCGGTGGTTTTGTCGGCGGAGCGATTGTTCGACAAATGGAACTGGACAATATTCCTACCGTGGGTCTGACGAGGAAAGACGTCGATCTTTTGCAGCCAGACGCTGTCGACAAACTAAAAGACATTCTCCAACCAACCGATAGTGTGGTGGTTGTTTCGGCCGTTGCTCCGGCAAAAACCGTGACGATGTTGATGGACAATCTACGGATGGTGGAAGCTGTCTGTGAAGCGTTGGCCTCTACGCCCATTCATCATCTTGTGTATATCAGTTCGGATGCTGTGTACACAGATGATGCCAATCCGGTAAGGGAGGATTCCCCTCGGGCTCCCACAACCACACATGGCATGATGCATGCTGCTCGTGAACTCATGCTTGAGTTATCTACTCAAGCTCCGGTGGTTTGTCTACGACCAACCCTTATTTATGGAGCGGCTGACCCACATAATGGATATGGCCCCAATCGTTTTCGCCGACAAACCAAAAAAGGCGAACAGATTCAGATCTTTGGCGAAGGAGAAGAGCAACGGGACCATGTTTTGGTTGATGATGTCGCACGAATCGCGGCACTAGCATTGTCTCATCAAAGTGAAGGGGCGCTCAATGTGGTGACAGGGGTATCCACATCGTTTAAGGATATCGCCGAAATAGTCGCCAAACAATTTGATGGAACGGTGGTCAGTCAACTGAGACCACCAGGACCACGTCCTCATTTGGTTCATCGATTTTTCGATGTGACCAACACCTGCAAAGCATTTCCCACATTTCAATTTACGCCACTACAACAAGGCTTAGAGTTGGCCAAGCAGGGAGAATCCTAATTGGCGGAAGTGAACTTACTCAAGGGACTTCCCCAGAGTAAACGAAAAGTTCAGGCTCGGGCCGAGGCCAAGACTGATGAAGTTATTGCCAAGTCTCGTGAATACGGGGAGCTGTATTTTGATGGGCCTCGAGACTATGGGTATGGGGGCTATCGTTATGATGGGCGATGGGTTCCTGTAGCTGAGGACATTGTTAGCCATTTCAATCTTAGGCCTGGTGATCGGGTTTTAGATGTGGGATGCGCGAAGGGATTTTTGGTTAAAGATCTCCTGACGGTCTGCCCTGGGCTAGAGGTCTTTGGCCTGGATATTTCTGAGTATGCTTTGATGCATTGTGAGCCAGAAGTGGTTGGTCGTCTGCACTTCGGAAATGCCATGAAGTTGCCATTTCCGGATAAGAGTTTTCAGGCAGTGATTTCTCTCAATACGATTCATAACCTTGAACGGGCGGATGCAGCTATGGCTATTCAGGAGATTGAGCGTTTGGCACCTGGAAGAGGCTTTATTCAAGTCGATTCGTATCATACCTCAGAGGAGAAGGCCCTTTTTGAAGATTGGGTTCTCACCGCAAAATTTCATGACTTTCCGGATGGGTGGATTTCTTTGTTCAAAGAGGCGGGCTACACGGGCGATTGGTACTGGACTATTGTATAGGCATGAAAAATTGACGTTAATCATTCTGGAGATCTTGCCATGACAACATACGCTGTTCTTGGAGGGGGTGGATCGTTTGGGATTCACACTGCATTGTATTTATTGGAGCATGCCAATCCAACAAAAGTTATTGGAATTGGGCGAAATCCATTGCGACCTGAGCCGTTTTCACTGAATATCGAACAACATCCCAAATACAGTTATCATGCGTATCATGTGACCTATGAACTTGACCTGTTATTAGAGTTGCTTGATCGTGAGAAGCCTGACGTCATTATTAACTTTGCGGCTCAGGGTGAAGGAGCGGTTTCATGGAAACATTCTTGGAGATTTTTTGAAACCAATTCCATGGGTTTAGCACGGTTGGTAGAGGAATTGATGAAGCGTTCTTGGTTGGAGCGATTTATTCAAATTGGAACTTCAGAAATGTATGGGTCTGTCGAGCATGCCACCAATGAAGATGAGCCGATCAAACCGACCAGTCCTTATGCTGCGTCGAAAGTGGCGTTTGATATGTATTTAATGTCGGTTCATCGATTTCAACAATTTCCCATGAATATTATCCGTCCTTCGAATGCCTATTGCCCTGGCCAGTTGTTGCATCGGGTTATTCCCAGGGCAGTGGTGAGTGGCCTGTCTGGAAAAAAATTGCCATTGCACGGTGGAGGACGAGCAGAAAAATCATATATTCATGCACGAGATCTTGGGCGTGCCATTCATTTGGTTGCCGAAAAGGCACCATTAGGTACGGTCTATAATGCGGGTCCTCCACAACCAACGAGTATCCGAGCTCTTGTTGAGAAAACGGCTGAGGCACTGGAGATGAAATTTGAAGACTTGTGTGAAATGACTGGCGACCGTCTTGGCCAAGATTCACGATACTGGCTAGATTCTTCTGCCATCAAAGAGGCCGTAGGTTGGGAACCTCAAATTAGTCTCGAAGATGGGCTTGCTGAAATGGTCGCTTGGGGACGGAAGTATCTAGGGCAATTAGAGAAGTGGCCCATGGATTATGTGTTAAGAGGGTAATGGTATAAACCGTTGTGAGGATAAAATAATGATGGCATCTGTGGAGAAAGGTTTTGATGCGTTGGCGGCACAGCGCCGATGTCTTGAGTATCGTCGAAGAATTTTAGAGATCTCTCAACAAGTCACAGCCTTGCATGTCGCACCAGCCTTTTCCTGCTTGGAAATGGTAGATCTTATTTATAGTGGTCTTATGAGACCCTCGGCGGAAGGTCTGTCTCCAAGATTCCTTGATAGTTTTCTGATGTCAAAAGGACATGGTTGTTTGTCTCAATACGTTATTCTGGAGAATTTTGGGGTCCTAGAGAAATCTGATTTGCAAAATTATTGTACGCCAATTGGGCAATTAGGAGCTCATCCAGATTTTGGAGTTCCAGGGATCGAAGCCTCGACGGGATCGCTGGGCCATGGTATGGGCATCGCCACGGGGATGGCCTATGCCGACCGAATCAAAGGGGATGACCGTCATATATTTGTGGTGCTATCGGACGGAGAGCTGCAAGAAGGCTCAACCTGGGAAGCGATCATGATGGCGGCGAATCTGAATCTTCACAATCTTATTGCCTTTGTGGATTTGAATGATTTTGGTGGCCTGGCCAGAATGAGTGAAGGCCACCCGGCGTTTTACCCCGTCCTCGATAAAATTAGAGCTTTTGGGTGGGAAGCTATAGAGGTCAATGGACATGATGCAGCGGCCATGCATGATGGATTCTTAAATCGATCGAGAAAAAAGCCTCTTATGATTGTGGGAAAAACTGTAAAGGGAAAAGGCGTGTCCTTTATGGAACATGTCCCAATTTGGCATTACCGATCGCCAAATAAGGAAGAATATGCTCAGGCACTTGCCGAATTAGGTGAGGTTTCGTCGTGAGAAACACATTTGCTGATACCTTTTATGAAGCGGGCACACGTGACAAGCGATTGGCGGTTGTCGTCGCCGATATTTCTCCAGCAGGATCGATACAGAAATTTCGTGAAGATTTTCCTGATCGATTTGTGAATACCGGAGTGTCCGAACAAATTATGATTGGAATGTGCGCTGGGATGGCCCTCCGAGGTCTTCGCCCCTTTGCCTATACCATTGCGACTTTTACGCTTTTTCGCCCTTTTGAGTTCGTACGTAATGATCTCTGTTATCAGAATCTTCCTGTCACGGTTGTTGGCATTGGAGGGGGAGTGACCTATTCGACTCTTGGTGGGACCCATCATGCTATGGAAGATGTGGCTGTAGCTGGAGCCATTCCGAATCTTACCATTCTTGCACCATGTGACCCTGATGAGACCAAGGCGGCGACTCTTTGGTGTGTAGAGCAAACTCGAGGTCCTGTGTACCTCAGATTAGGAAAAGCTGGAGAGCCAGATTTTACTTCTATTGCTGTTGATCCTTGGGAATTTGGCAAGGTTCGTTATTTAAGAAATGGGCAGGATGTGTGCATCTTCAGTTATGGCCCCATCATGAAGTTAGCTGTTGAACTCGCTGATCGTTTTGAAAAAAGTGGAAAAAGTGTTTCGCTTATTTCTGTTCATACGTTAAAGCCGCTGGACCGAGAGGGGATTTCTACTGCGCTTGCTGCACATAAACACGCAATTGTCATTGAAGAATGTGTGCCACGCGGTGGCCTAGCTGGGCAGGTGAAGGAGATTGCCTGGGACCAAAAAGCCGATTGCCGTCTTGATGCCTTCTCTCTCCAAGATGAATTCATTCACTGCTATGGTACCCATAGTGACCTACTCGCTGCTCATGGACTCAGCATTGAATCTCTTGTGCAACAGTTGAAGATTGTTTAGCGAGGCTCCCCATATGGAACGTAGCTTCTGTGTGGGCTTTTGGAATGTAGCAAATGAAAGTATTGATAATTGGAGTGGATGGCCAGATTGGTAAGAATTTGTGGGAAGCATGGAACAAGACTGACTCTGAAGTATATGGGACTAGTCGTCGTCCATCAGGTAATGCTCGTGTTTCAGTATTTGACCTGAATGACTCTAGCAATGTTGCGCAACTTCCTATCTGTGATGTGGTATTCCTCTGTGCAGCTGAAACAAAAATAGCTGTTTGTCGGGAGGATTCATTCACGACCACACAAATTAATGTGGAAGCGCCGATCGCCATGGCTCGATACTTCGCGGCGCAGGGTTGTTTTGTCATCTTCTTGTCATCTTATGCAGTTTTTGATGGAAGTTGTCCAAGGATATCGGTTGATGCATCGAGATGTCCCAACACGACTTATGGCGAGCAGAAAGCCGTCGTCGAAGCGAAGGTTCTAGACTTAGGGGATAGAACTGCAGTTTTGCGTTTAGCTAAAGTGCTGAGCCCAACTTCAGGCTTATTGAACGATTGGATTGAATCATTAAAAGATAGCAATCCAGTGACTGCTTTTCAGGATATGGTCTTCGCACCAATATCACTGTCTCTGGCCACAGATGCCTTAATTCGCATTGCGATTGAGCGTGAGGGCGGTCTTTATCAAATATCAGCAGATTACGAAATATCGTATGTCCAGGCTGCTCAGCATATTGCTTCCCGTTTGGGCGCTGACCAAAAATTAGTACGGATAGTGAATTCTAGTGATGCAGGAATTCCGCTAGGCGAGGTGTCACACTATGCTACGTTCGATTCATCAAGGGTGGAAACCTTGATGGGAAAGTCGGCTCCTGACCCTTTTGATGTGATTGACAATATTTTTCAATTTTCTTTGGCGTCCTCATCAGATCATCTGCCGTGCTAAGTGTGTCGTGCGAGACACATTACCGCACCTATTTGTGCATTTCCCCCAACCTGATTTAACGTATATCAATGGCAGATGATGGAAACGATATCGTGAACGATTTCATGATCTTGAGCAAGCCTCTCATCCCAGCTGATGCGGTCGCTGCTTTAATCGTTATTGACGGTAACCGCTATTTGATGCAATTGCGCGATAAGATGCGAGGCATTTACTATCCAGGGCACTGGGGACTGTTTGGTGGTGCTGTAGATCCAGGTGAGACACCACTAGAAACGTTGCATCGAGAAATGATGGAAGAGTTACAGTTGACGGTGAAGAATCCAGTTTACTTTACATGTTTTGACTTTGATTTTTCATTCACAGGTCAAAGCAAGCATTTTCGTCTATTCTATGAGATCTCCATTAAATCAGAAGATCTGCCGAATCTTGTTTTGGGAGAAGGATTGTTGATGCAATCTTTCACACTACAAGAAATTCTTGCTGAACCACATGTTGTCCCATATGATTCCTTTGCTCTTTGGTTGCATGCAAACCGGTTTGTATTATCCACTGCTCAAGATTAAGAATTTTTTTGAAAAAATAAGGGAATTTTTATGTCAGAAACAACGTTTGTCTTGAGTCTGAGAATGTCATGCTTTAATCATGAATAGGTGATTTCAACCGAATAGCGGAAGCTATTGCTGTCACCAGGCAGATAATGGCAGGGCACCCAGTGGTTAGCCTGTGCCTCTGGACTGCAATAGATTCGTGAGCTATTCATTTAAGTGGAGACTGAAGTTATGCTTGCATCCATTCACGATTGGCGCTAGATGCAGGCCAATAGCCCGAGGGCTATCTTGCCGATAGTCTTGGAAAGATACAAGCGATGGGTTTAACCGCAGCCAGTGTCCGAGCAATTTTGGCGGAATCGATTCGCAGGCCGTATAAAGGCCTTGTTCTTACATTGGGTGTCCAGGATATCTTTCTGACCAAGGACGAATTCACCGCGATAGCCGGCGAATTCGGTGAATACCTCCTGACGAAATTTAATCTATCCGAGAAGCCAGAACTCGCGGCTGACGATTTTATTTCTGACAAATGTTTCTTCGCGAGTCTGGGGTTTTCCGAAACCATTCGTCTTGATGCATCGGATTATGAGGGGGCGGAGATTGTTCACGATCTCAACGTACCGTTGAACGAGACATCGACCGCTACCAGCGATGCTATCATTGGATCATGTGATGTCGTCATCAATGGCGGCACGATCGAGCATGTTTTCAATATTCCAAATGCTCTCCGCAATATATTCACTCTGTTAAAGGTGGGGGGGCGCGTCATCCATTGTGTTGCACCAAGCTCAAATCATATGGATCATGGTTTTTATATGTTTTCACCGACATTGTTCGTTGATTATTATCTTGCTAATAAGTTTGATATAAATACGTTCAAAATCGTGAAGTACCGGCCCGAGACCGGTAATAAGTGGGATACACTGGATTACGTGCCAGGTAGCCTTTTCCCCATAAGCATGGGCGGCCTGGATGATGCCTGTTATGGCATCTATATTGTCGCAACGAAGACCGCAGCCTCCACATGGGAGGAGGTGCCGCAACAGGGAATGTACAGCTAATTATCTGTGGCGTCAGGGACGGACTGACGTTTCCGTTACGGCAGGCGGAGTGGTGTCTGAATCGGATGCCGCCATTAGTTCATTGACCATGCGCCTGTTTTTCGGCCTTTGGATCCCGTGCTATTAGTGCAGCGCATGAAGGCCCGATTGCATATCGGGGACCTTGCAGCAGCGCTGGTCGATGCGAATGCAGCGGTTGTCCTACTTCCTTGCGATGAGAGCCTTCTCCGCGAGCGGGCGGAAATTCATCTGGCGCTCCAACATTGGGAAGATGCCCTGGCCGATTATTCGGCAGCCATAGCGCTGAACGATGCGGATGGGATGCTTTATCGCCGCCGCGCCACCCTGCTGTACGATTTGGGTCGCCGCAGTCTGGCGGCAGAGGATCGGAATCGGGCCTTGGCAACTCTGTCAGGAGCAGATCGGGAGATCTTGAGTGGCGAGTTCGCTTTGGAAGATGGCGATATCAAAAAGGCCATTGCTGCTTTTACTATCGCTTTACAGGAAAGGCCGAATAATGAAGGTATCTTATCACGGCGGGTTATTGCTCATGGCTCGGCTGGTAACTTGCCTGTGGCGCTAGCGGATGCTGAAGCCGCGGTTGCCTTGGCTCCGAACGATGCGGGTTTGGTGGCGCAACGGGATGACGTCCGCCTTCGCTTAGCCAATCAGCAGTGACGTAGCAGTCAGTGGTCCCGTAATGTTTTTGTTGCCGCCGCCGCCGCCGCCGCCGCTGCTGGTCAATTTTGATGGGAGCATCATAGAACAGCCGGTGCAAATACTAAAGGACATATCGTAAAAATTGCCTGTGAAAGACAGCGTAGCTTACCTAACCTAAGAACTCAGTGTAATAAAGATTACACTCCGATAGAATCGCCCGTGTCTATGAATATCCTTGGCCTCTCATTTGACTATCATGATGCAGCCGCTGCTTTAGTGATCGACGGTGAGATTATTGCCGCCGCCCAAGAAGAACGGTTTACTCGTGTCAAGCATGATGCCGGCTTGCCTGAAAAGGCTATCGAATTTTGTTGCGGCCAGGCGGGCTTGAAGCCTAATCAATTGGATGCCGTCGTTTTTTATGAAGACCCTATGGTGAAGATGGACCGTATTCTTCGTTCAACACTAACCTCCAATGGGGTGGATCATGATTTTTTAAATAGAACACTTCAAGGATGGATTCAATCGGATCGACTGGGCTTCCGGGAACGGATTGCTGAGAAGCTGTGCATCGACAAGAGTAAAATCTTTACAATAACCCATCACCAAGCTCACTCGGCATCAGCTTTCTTCTGTTCACCGTTTCCAGAAGCAACGGTGATCACATTGGATGGTGTCGGTGAATGGGAGACTCTTACTGTCTCAGTTGGTCGTGGTCGCGTCATTGAAAAACAATATGCGATTCGTTTCCCCGATTCGCTCGGTCTACTATACAGCGCGGTAACGGCCTTTCTGGGATTTGAGGTGAATGAAGGTGAGTACAAGGTTATGGGTATGGCCGCCTTTGGGGAGCCCATTCATGCTGACAAGGTACGCGGGCTGATCCATCTGACCGATGATGGTACCTTTATTCTGGATCAGTCATTTTTCAATTTCAAATTGCCTGGCCTTTTTCCGTTTAGTGAAAAATTTGTCGAGTTGTTCGGAAAACCACGCGATCCAGAATCGCTCTTTGAGGTTGACGACGGTGAAGAACAATGCTCGACTCAGGAAGTTCGTGAGATCAGCCGCCATTATGCCAATATTGCTGCGAGTGTCCAGATGGTCACTGAAGAAATTGTCCTGCATGTGGTATCCAAGGCTATACAGCGTACGGGTATTAACAAGGTTGCCATGGCGGGGGGAGTAGCCCTGAACTCTCTCGCGAATGGCAAGTTGTTGCGTCAACTAGATGTCGACCTTTATATCCAGCCGGCCGCTGGTGATTCGGGTGGCGCCTTGGGAGCGGCATTGTGGTATGCCAACGCTTCTGGGTTGACTCCCGAGACACGATCCTGCCTTGCCTCAGTCTATCTAGGCAAAGCCTGGTCGTGCGCAGAGGTTGAAGCGACCCTGCGTACAAGCCGGATTACCTACCATAAGTTTACGGATATCGCCGCCATGATCGATGTTGTGGCTGATCTGCTGGCCAAAAATGCGGTGATAGGATGGATGCAGGGACGCTTCGAGTGGGGACCACGCTCTCTTGGTGCCCGCAGCATTCTAGCTAGCCCGATCCATGCTCGTATGAAACGTATCGTCAATGAAAAAATTAAGTTTCGAGAACCATTTCGACCATTTGCACCAGCCGTACTCGAATCTGTCGCCCATGAATACTTTGACCTGAAATCTGGTCGGCCAGCCCATGCCCCAGAAAATTTTATGTTGGCTGTCGCGTTAGTTTTGTCGAAACAAGCTTCACGTATTCCCGCTGTCACTCACGTCGATGGTACTGCTCGCGTGCAATTAGTTCGTCCTGAAATCTCACCGCGGTTCCATGCACTGCTTAGCGCTTTTGGCGAGAAGACTGGTGTCCCGGTTCTTATGAATACCTCATTCAATTTGCGCGGTGAGCCGATTGTTTCGAGTCCTTTTGACGCCTTACGAACTTTTTCCTGGAGTGGGATGGATTATCTGGTGCTTGAGGACTGTCTAGTGAGCAAGAAAGACTCATCATGGCTGTAATTATTATTTTCCCATCGGACCCTCTTGATGACGAAATGCTAGCCCTCCTGACCGGTCGAGTGCGAGAATACTTCAAAACAGCCGATCTGATGGCCTATGTTATGGGTAAATCCTTGGATAGTTATAAGGCAGATGGATTTGTTGCCGTGCGACCCGCTTCAGCATTAGATCCAGAGGATGGTGATATTATCGTCGCGGCACTTGAAGCCGATGGCAGCTTGCCAAAATTTGAGTATGCCACTAGGAGCAATATTGCCGAATTCTTTGTCGACCGCATGGGTCGAATTTTTTCGTGCAAGTCCATGGTGACGAACGAGGAATATCCTCATCAAGAAGCGCATGTGTTTAACCGGTTGGGCTGGCGAGAACCTGGCAATGGATTCTATTATTACCCCTATGGCTACCTGTTCCGCGATACTAGCGTTGGGGAGGTTGATTCCTTGGGATTCCGCATTCCGTCGGATTTGTCTTTTCTGGTCGACCGTCCCAAGACCCACAAGGTCGTGGTTGTTTTTGGCGGTTCAGCCGCCTTCAGCATGTATTCCAGCTTTTCCGAAATGTTTAGCTCCGTCTTGGAACAAAAGCTGATGAACAGTCTTGAGCCGCGTAATTCCGTCGAGAAAATCACGGTTCTGAATTTTGGAATGCATGGTAATATTCTGATCAACGAGATCATGTCGTTCATTTTGTATTGCAATACGTTCAAGCCTGATGTGGTGATCGCTCATGATGGCTGGAACGATTTTGCTTATGGTCTGATTTCCGATACACATTTGTTGGAACAATGGGATGTGGTTTATCAATACAATCTGGAGACCTGGAGTCAGTTCATTCATGCAAGTTATGACCGTCCTGTCAACCTACCGATTTCTCCCTACGAGCCGTTCAACTTAGCCTGTTCTGTATTGCGGTCTTATATGATTCGCAAACGCCAGTTTGCCGATATTGTTAAAGGCACGGGGGCATATTTTATTTGGGGAGTGCAGCCAACCATCTATAACAAGCTCAAAATCTCACAAAAGGAGAAGGATCGGACCATGCTTGGGGTGCATGGTATGGGCGCCTTTTCCAAAGTCTATCCCAAGGTCAAAGTGCTTTACGATTTGTACCTTGAGGCGATGCGGGCCAACAGTCCCGAGTTTTTCATCGATTTCCCTAAAATCTTTGCTCAGCTTGACGGTAGCGTGACTCATTTCGCCGACCATGTACACACTGTACCAGAAGGTGACCGCCTCATCGCCGAGGTCTATAAGGAAGCTCTCATGCCTCTTCTTTTTGTTGACCAGGACATTGCAGGATTGGCGTGATGCTCATCAGCTCGCTGAAAGCAATCTTGCGACCGTTGGTGTGTCGTCTTCGAATTTATGCCAAGGCCGTTCCGAGGCCCTGGGTCTCCACTGTTGTTTCCTCGGTCGATGACATGGCTTTCCGGCCTGCCGAAGTCAAGATAGGTGCAACCCAGGATGATGTTTCTCAGAACTACAAGGTTATGGAGGAGGAGAATCAACGCTATCGAGGAATGATTGATACCTATCAGGCCGAGGCTCAGCGCACCTCTGAATCACTCTTGCCTCACATGAAAAATCCGTTGCCGCAGATCACGCAAGGTCCCGGTGGGAGTCTTCAGGATAAGATCCGCGGCACTCTGCTGGTTCCAGGTTGGCAGCCGTTCCAAGTGGGTGGGATCCTAAAACCATTGCCAAATGCGACGGCGTCTGACGAGGAATTCGCTAGTTATGTTGCGGCGCGTTTGCCGGACTTCACGGACCAACAGCGCCAAAAAATCTTGTCGAAGCTTTTGACCTTGCGCCACATAGATTACAAAGGCTTGTCAAAAATACTGGAACTTGCACCAACTCCTGATGTTGACGGCTATCAGTTTGATTGGTGGACGTTGCACGCACCCACCGTGGTCAGCGAAGAACGTGAAAAATTGATGGACTTGTTGGATGACGCTCTCAAGGGGAACGAAGCCACAATCGCCGTTCTGTTCATGGCCTTTAATTTCAGAATTTTCTTGATCAGTTCTGTCAATTGCCGTGTTAATGATCCGCGCTTCTTCCAGGAAATACTGCCATCGCCATTTGTCTACATGATGGTTTGAGCGTTAAGGTGGCGCGAACGGTTGCGTAGGCCAATCAAACATCATGGCGAATTATTCCAACTTGCTAGCTTGAATCGTTCAGGGCCACAATTTGCGTCCCCTATCTGGTGATGCGTTGGCGGTTTTTTCAACGGACCCCGTAAGATTGTTATCTTACGCATACATGCACGCGTCGTTCAGGATCTGTTTCGGTTAACGTGCTTTTGAGGGCTACTTAGGTGTGAGATCATGGGCTTAAGACAGTAGCCTATTGAGGACGATTAATGTGAAGTAAGCTTCTAGGCATATGGTTGAGACTCAAATACACATGGAAAAAGTAAATGACACATTGTACCCTTCTATTCGATTCTTCCCACAAGTAGATCATCAACAGCCGACACTGTCGCATGCTGTTGAATCAGATTAATTCGTTCTCCAATAGAGTGAGAACGTGGTTTACTGCTCAAGGGTCTGTAAGGCTGTATTTGTCCTTACGTGATCACTCTTTCTGAACACGTCAAGTACATGACGTGTTCTCTTGTATTTTTCTCTGAACAAAATCACGATTCGCGATAATTTCCTCAAAGGATACTGAAATTTCTGAGGGGGTACTCGACAAAATCGTCTCATAATCATTCAGGGCTCCAGACCACATTTGAAGCTCGTATTGGAGGTTGGCTCGCAACAGCCGAATACTCATGTCAGTCGGTAACAGCTCGACCAAACGGGTGGCGCTCTTTAAGGCTCGTGGTACTTGGCCCATCATTTTATTGACGCGGATGTGTTGTTCGACATGGATGGTTTTATTTGGATCTTGAAGCAATTCCTTTTCTATCAGCTTGAGGGCCTTTTCGAATTTACCATCGGCGATAGCATGTTCTATCTCCCTTTTGGGATCAGGATACTGTTGCGGCTCTCCGTAAGGAACGTCGCAACTACGGCACAATGGCATTGAATCAATATTCCGGTCTAGGTGGCTTTGAATCATGCTTTTGTACATTTCGCTATTGCAAATATTCTTAAAGCTTTCCTTGGTGAGGTCCCCAATATTCATGACACCTTCTGAGTCACGACAACCACAAGCAGAAACCTTGCCATCATCGTATACAACCATAATGTTCAACAGGATTGAGCAAAGTCGCAAAGGCCTTTCACTGAGCCTAGTTTTCAATGAGAAGACATTGTGGCGTGACGACTTCCTTCCCACTTCAATCTTACCTGCAAAATTATCCGGCAAGACTATGTGGATACGATTTTCTTCAACCCCCAACCCCTTCAGGAAATCGATGCTGGGTTGTTTTTGATTACTATTGAATATGACGCCTCGAATTTCGAGGATGTCTTGTCGACCAATTGCTTGCAACTGTTCATTCAGGAGTTTGATGTTTCTAGATACGTTCTCGAAATTCGCACCATCATAGACTTTTTCATAGCTTTCCTTGTCATAGCCAGCAAAGGAGGCAATCATCGTTAAATCGCCTTTTTGTGCTAACGCGCAGATTTTGGTGATGTTCGTTTGACTGAGGGTTGTCCCATTGGTACTAAAGAACACGGAAAGCCCTTCGTCGATGGCATGGGCCATGAATTCAAACGCGTTGGGGTTTAGCAGAGGTTCTCCTTGGGCCGAAGTCAGGTGGATTTTTCCAATTTCATTGGTCTTGAGTTCGCGAATGACGTGCTTGAATAGGTCGAAGGACATGGAACCCGTGTTTCGCTCCCAGGCTTCCCATCCACACATCTTGCAGCGTATGTTGCACCGCCGTGAAATCTGAATGTTCACTTCATTGGGCATGTAATTGGTGTGAGCCTTCGCTTCCCACATGCGTGTGTCGGCTTCCCGGTCTTCTTGATAGCAGCGGCGCAAGAACATATCAGTATCTGTTTCTTCGCGTTTTTTTATTGTAAGTTGTGGACCTTCAATAGTGGCCTGAAGGGAAGATAGCTCTTTGAAATTATTGTGATTGTTTTCCGTCATCTCACTCCTCTCTGTAGAAATTCGATACTAATTTCTGGACATGATTATAGCAAATGAAAGCTTTAAACACTTCATTTTTGGTATACACGCCGAAAGCGAAGAAATGGAAGTTCAATGGCATTATAGGTAATGTGGGAAAATGCGACTACGACCGAATAGTAGCCAATAAAACTCAAGCACAGAATAGTGAGGCTGTCCTTGTCGAAGTGATGAGCGATTGCATGGCCCCAGAAATCCAGAATGAACAAGTGAAACACATAACCTGAATATGAAACACGGCCAATGTGGAAAGTCAGTCGGGCAAGTACGGTCGAATTCCGTTGGGGTTTGCTAGCGCTGAAACTAATACTTCCTTTGAGTAGCAGAAATATGGCCACCGATATCATTTCTGGAAAAAACATCCAGAACGCAGTCGCAGCATATCCTGTGCTTGTTTGGTATCCTCCCATGCGGAACACGATGGTGGCTAAGACGATCAGAAGGAAGCCGCCGCCCACGGACATCGTCAAAGCCAACGCGCGTGATTCAATATTCTTCATACTGGCTGCCAGCATGCCGAAGAGGAAAATCGCCGCGCCCCCAAACATGGTGTTGTAAACCATGACCCACATCATCGACGCTTGGAGGTAGTAGAGTAAGACCCGGAATAGAATAAGGGCTAGGACGAAGTAAAGGATTTGCTGTCGGTCACGTTTAATTACAGCTAAGAGATAAATTGGAAATAGTAAATAGCACATGACCTCCAGCTGAATGGACCACAGCAGGGCAAAGGCGCTGGGGATCGGGATGTCCTGGGTCTGCATCAATGCTATGCTGAGAACGGTCATGCCGGGAAGTTTGTGTGTAAAGGCAAGGATGGTGAGGCAGACTAAATAGAGGGGATAAATTCGGAGGAAGCGGTTGAGGTAAAAGAGTTTTGGGTCAATTGTTGTATTGGGGGCGGTCTTGCCGTTAGCTAAGGAGTAGCCAGAGACGAACAGAAATATTGGCACGCCAAACCATCCACAGGTGATGATGGCTTGCAGGACGGTGGAAATAATGAAGCCGTGATTTTGTAGTGCGGGATTCCAAGTTGGAACCACATAGTGCACTACGACCACAAGCGAGAAGGCCAAGGCTCTGATGGCATCGAGTTCTGGTATGTAGTGTGATCGTACTGTCGGTTCCATTTAAAGTTTCCCCCGGTTCTTCTGTTTCACGAACTTATCGTCATGCAAGTATGTCCTTGAATTAGCCTGCCAGGGGCAGTGGCGGCACGCACCATCATAAAGGTGGCTGAGTAGCCTACGGTCGTAACATCATAGCGTCCAGCATGGGGCTACAATTGGCCTCCGTTTCGGCGCTTGGGCAGTTCATCTTTCAAGGGAGCCTTCTTGTTGGCGCTGGAGTGCTGTGAACAATTTTGGTCTGGTCCGATGCAATTGCCGCATTGCCTGAGTATTTGTTCAGCTCCCTGATTTCAAGTTTAGCGTCGATATGCCTAAACTATGGTTGGCTTAGAGGGATCTGCCGGATGTGGTTGCTGAACGCGTCAGATTCTCCTCAGGGGAACTTCGAATGATGGCCTGGTTTCTCATCTTAGAGTCGGAATCGCTACCTTGTGTGGCTAATGTAGACGATGGTTGGTCAAATGGGCGAATCGATGATCCGGCGTTTCGTATTTGGATCAGGTCTTCCATTGGATGTCTCAACTTCTGACTAGGTTTGCTTACGACCTCTCCATATTTCTACAAAAGCCGACATTCTTAGGCATGAGTCTCTGCCGTAGATATAACCTGTTCCTTTTTTAGAATTTTGTCTCGCATCTTAATGAACTCACGCCAAAGAACGTCGACCGTGTCGTCTTCCCATACCCATTTCTGGTAGGGCCCTGCGTAGGGCGGATTCTCGCCAATCTCAAAGCCGCTCCAGCGAATAAAATCCTCAGTACAATGGGGTACCGATGGAGTGATGATTTTGAACATCAAGTAGTTGACGTTCTTGTCCAAGGTCGCTGCTACGCAGGGGCCATTGTTGATGAACATGTTAAGGAATGCCTGTTCGTAGAGGGCGAGACGAAGATCGACATCGAAGCACACTGGCTCAAACGAGGGATAGACCTTTAGCTTTGACGCCTTGAATTCCTCGATATGATCGGTGTCAGGTACGATTACGATGGCATATTCTCGTTTATCCAAAGGCTCGAGAAATTCCGCCCAGGCCTCAATATTGGAATTGCGCTCCACGTCGAATGCGTACTGTCGTAATGTGACAGTGATAACCTTGCGATTAGCACGCAATGGTTCCAGCCAAGTGCGTATATATCGATGAGCATCGATACTGGCTGAAAATCCTGTCATGAGTTCGTGGTCCGCCATGACAGCACGAAAATAGGCGGTGTGATGGTCTCGTTCTAGCGGATAAGGCAAGACATTTAGGCCCTTCCTTAGACGCATGTCAGCCTGTTGTGACTGAGTGCGGATATGGGTGACGCCTTTTGAGGGCATGAGTTCTGCCATTTGACCGCAAATGTGGTTGATGCGGAATGCACGGGCCGCCGCATCTACGGCGGCATCTGCCTCCTTAGAAACTCCCGGCATATTGTCAATGTCTTGCGGCCACACTATGGTGATCTGTAGATCGTTGGCGTGCTGTTTCTTACGATAAATCTCTGATGCCTGCAGGAAAAATGAGATGTCATAGGAAATGGGGTGGTGGTTCAGGTCGTAGACAGCGTCGACAACAAGAGACCGGGCAATCACTGTGCTTGGCGAATCGCTAGTTAATTCATGAAGCTTTTCAGCAATCTGGTGACAGCGATGTCGCACAGTATGACGGAATAGAGTTTTTGCTTGGCCATTGGTCGCAATGCGCTGTAATTCAGCAGGGTTGGCAAGAAGGTAATCCACCTTTTGCACGCATTCATCAATGGTTTCGAATGCCACAAAATCTACATCGGGTTCAAGAAACTCAGCCAGTTCCTGTCCCCGATCGGTGACTAGTAGGCTCCCCAAGCCGGTCACTTCGAAACAGCGAATATTCCCAATGTCAGCTTTTTCATCGCGATGGAGGTTGAGTACAATCTGTGCGCTTTCAACCATCGTATAATATTCACTTGAATTCATTAAGAGACGGTGAACCCTTTTTGGAAACAGCTTTCGGAGTGGTTTACGCCGGTCGAAGTAGTGACTTAAAGGGTGGGCGCCCTTGGGGGGAAGAAACATTGTTTCGCCGGGAACTTCAGCATCTCGGGCGAAGACAGCTAATCTCGTCAGATGACGCACATGACGGGAGGGTGTAAGCCCTTGGAGTACGCGTAAACACAAATTTGGTAGAAGGACGACTCCATCGATGAGTCGAGCGCATATCACACGGAATAGCTTCCTGATGCGGGTTGCGAACAGGTCAGGTCGTTCATTCGCCCAAATTTCCAAATTTGTCTTGTGCATCAGATCAATGATCTTTTCGTACCGTCCTACATGATCGGGATAGTTATAGCCCGTCGTGCCGGAGAAGATAAAGGGATGAACCTTTGTGGGTGCGGGTTTGTGGGGAATAGTGTTATCGAAACAATTGCCAATGGTCATGGTAGGAATGCCAGCCTCGATGAATGTTTTTTCGTAAACGGTACTGCTACAAAAGACAAAGTCCATTTGGTGAAAGTAATCCCTATAGGTCAGGCCATGCGGTAATTCATCTCCCCAGAACCCAGTCATAATGATATTTTTTGAACAGCAGTGACGGAGCGCTTCACGAAAATCCGGTGGCAATCGAAAGAATACACCGGCGTAGATGAAGATGACATCTGGGTTGAAGGACCGTACCATTTCCTTCAGTATCAATTCTTGAAGAGTGGTTTGGGTAATCAGTCCATGATGGCCATTTTCTATTGCCCAATGAGCCATAAGTGCGGTATCGCCATAGATGGTTTCGAATACTTCGAAGCCTTCCGCTTCCATGGCGGCTGCCCAGCCGCCTGGTAAGAGAATGTTCTCACGGCGAAAAAGTGCTATTTGCTCATCATAGGGCTTGTTGAATAAGCTGTCGTAGTGAAATTTTCGGAATTTGCGAAGATACGGTGGTTCGGGACAAATTCTGAATATTTTCATGAAGATTCTTTCCTTCCTCCTAGGGCGTGTTCACAATTAAAATAGCCAGATAACTGTTGAGGTCGGGGATAAGAGGGTCTGATCGTTGTGAGCCAAGTAATCGTAGCTGGTCGCCCGTTTTCGATCCAGATTTTTTTTCTCATTTCGGTCGATGCTTAGGGAGACTCTTTAGGGAATAATGGCCGTGGCCCCACATTTCTTAATGGCGGCAAGAACCGTTTGGCCACCATAGACCTTATTGACCAGCCTGATCCGAACGCCATTCAAATCAGGCAGCAATAATGTGAACTCGGAGTCATGTTCGACCTTGAGCCGCGTAGTCTCTCGGGATTACTCAACAAATTAACCAGAGTATGAATCTTGGTGGAAAGGCCACTCTCGGTCCGACTTCTGCTTCTATCTGTGGCCAAATATCTTTACACCCAGCGAGACAATCTGTACAGATACCGTGTCCCAGTGGCCATATTTGTCAGGCAAATCTCGTCAGAGGGCGGCTATGTGTATGATCTATACAAGGCAGACAGATACGCACCGGTTGCCGGCTATTGTGACGCCGCAGTCGGTGCCTTTCCCTGATAACCGTTGTTTCAATTTTGCCCAATGATTATTCCTTAACATCTTGAGGGCTTTCGTGCCTTCTGGACAAGAAAGGGTCGGTGATGGCCAGGAATATACAGCAATGTTTCTTTATTGTGAACACGCCCTAGTTGAAAATCACGGAAAATTCAGATTGCTTACTCGTGCTCCCGTTGGAGAGATTTCCAAGGTTTCCCGGGTCATACGCTAGGGGACTGGAAACGAAGTTTAGCGTCAGTACCACTGTTGTGGTCGAGCGACAAACGACTGCTGAATGTTTTTTGACGTGAACGTAATCGTATCATCCTGACCAGGCACAAAGCATATTCTCTTCTATCAAGCGGTCCTTCTCTTGTGCTGGACATTCTCATGCTATTGATCAATTCTCTAGCCGAGAAATACAATGTCTTCGATTGGCGTTCAGGATGATCCGCGAGTCTATACGTTCTGGTCTGTGACCTTGGATTGATAGAACTCGAGCACAGGGTCAACAGCGCCCAGCATTACTATGCGCCCGTGCTCTAGAAGCATGGCCTTGTTGCACCACTTTTGCAGAATTCCTGGACTATGGCTTGCAACTACCAGAATCCCTGACCGGTCGATAAATTTCTGCAGGCGCTGTTCTGCACGTTCGATGAAGGCCGCGTCTCCAGCGCCGATGATTTCGTCCATCAGTAAGATATCGGAGGTAATGGCCGTCGTAATGGCAAAAGCCAAGCGTACGAACATCCCTGCAGAATAGGTCCGTGTGGGAAGATCGATGAATTCTCCCAACTCGCAGAACTCAATAACGTCATCCGTGATCCTGTTTATTTCGGCAGGACTCAATCCCATCAGATAGCCACGCACTCGGATAAGTTCCATGCCAGTGGAGTCGGGGTCCATGCCCTCGGTAATATTGAATAAGGTCATGGAAGTCCCACTGAGTGTGATCTCACCAGCAGTGGGTTCGAAAATGCCAGACAGAACACGCAGGAGGGTTGTTTTCCCAGACCCATTGTGGCCGATAAGGCCAAGTCGGTCGCCAGCGTGAAGTTCGAGGTTGATGTCGCTGAGGGCCCGAACTATGGTGTGGCCATGTTGGTCCTGGCCAACCGAACCGCCAATTTTTCCTTCGGTGAAAGCCCGTTGCGCAACTTTAATTCGATTGATGAACAAAACATGGCGTAGGGATTGTGCGTTTGGATCGTAGATAGGGAAATCGACGGACACTCCCTTGAGAGAAATTTGTGGCATCATAGGATCACAACCAATACACGATTCGGCCGCGTGTACGGGCGAATAACTTTAGGGTAATAAGCCATCCTACAATGGCGAAGGCTATGAGCAAAGCGAAGCTTTGTACTCTCAACGGTTCGTTCATTAACGGATCGCGCACCACTTCAAGGAAATACGAAAAGGGGTTGAGCATTGTGATCCATGCCCGTTGCCCGGTCATTTGTGAGGGGTAATACAAAACTGGCGTCAGCCATAGGAGCACTGAGAATATATTCACGATGATCATTGGCACGTCGCGATAGCGAGTAGACACAATTCCCGCAATCATTCCCATCCAGATAAGATTGACAATCACCAGGAATAATCCGAATAAGGCCCACAATGAGGCTAGTGTGGGATAAATCCCGAAAGGAATCGCCACTACAAAGAATATGACGATAGCATGAAAAAACTGGATCACGTTACGGGCGATGGTCCGCATGATGTAACTGCTGAGAGGACGGCGTATCTGTGTCATTACGCCGGCACTCCCAATGAACGTGCTTGCGCCCTCGATGATGCAGCCGGCGATTAGTGACCAGGTCACTAGACTCACGCACACGTAGGGCAGAAATCGGTTGGTCTCGTGGCCAAAGAGAAAGCCCAAAAGGTATCCAAAGACTAATGCTTGTACACCCATGCTAATGGTCATCCAGAACGGCCCTAGCAGAGACCGGCGATAGCGTTGCCGAACTTCATGCCAACTAATTGACCACCAAAGATGATACGTTGAGATGCCGCTAACCACGTCCTGAAAGGCTAAGGCCCATTGCGATTTTGAATTACTCATGGCTTGTATTGAGTTTTGAATGTTCAAAAAGTCTCGATGTTTAGGAATTTCACCTCAAGGCTGCGGCAGTCTCCTGCCCTCGGCCCATTGTGGATTTTCATTGCGCCCATCTTATATCTGAGGAAGCCATGGCATTCATACGTGTCTAATTTGACTATGACGCATTTTAATGCTGAATCTCAGGCGGTAGGCGCAGGTCAATATTGAATCCCGAAAGTCGAGCGGCCACAGCTTGCGCGACATGTGGGATCAGCATGACATAGACCACCGCTGCAGATGGGACTTTGGATGGCGCATAGATTGTTTTGCAATCGATTGCTCGCCCGATACAACTCGGATCTTCGTCTACGAAAAATTTCACCAAATCACCCAATTGCCCATAAAGCCAAGTGGCCGCAATTGATGTTCCAAATAGACCAAACTGGTCCGTCTCACGTGAGACATTCTCTGCGTCTTTGACGATACTGTTCAGCCAATTAATTTGAGCGGTTACTCGTCGTAGAACATCCTCGGGTGCTGGCGCTTCCGGCAGGGATATTACAGGCTCAGGTTGTGGGCGAGCGACTACCGTTAACTCCTTAGTCACCCAATTGTTGGCGACTACCTCTAAACCATAGCCCGTATCATAGAGTAGGCGCATCAGGTGATGCAGTGTAAAGTGGGTGACGTGATCTGCAACCAGAAGATCAAATGGTGTGGCTTCTGCGTTGGGGACTTGAATGAGCAGGAGCCCATCTGGCTTAATTAAATGCTTTATTGCCCTTAGGTTTTCCAAAGGGGATACAAAATGCTCTAAGGAATGGATCAAGGTAACAATATCATAGCTACCAGGAATTTCAGGCAATGGGCAGGTGTAAAGCTTTTGAAAGCCGGGAATAGACTCTAGTGCCGTGATGTTGATATCAGAAAGATCGTGACCGTGTAGTACCCATTGTGGGCGGATGCTTGAAAAGGCTGAAAGCAGTGCGCCATTTCCGCTTCCTATATCGAGTACCGAGCCTGTTGCACGCACAGTTAATGATTCCATCAAACGGTTAAGAATGATTGAACTGCGTGAGCTTGGGGTCCCTAATATGGGATCAAAGACAAACTGTTCTTTCCCACCAGATGAGTAATATGGTGTGTATTGTTTGTAGATTTTATCAACTTCTGCCTGCCAAATATCATCGGTTGGCTTCTGGACAGCCCCACAGGCCATACATACGGCGAGCCGCCCACCTTTGTCAAAAGGCTTGCAATCTGATGTAACTCTTGTAACTTGTTTGTATTGCTCGACTTCGGCGAGCGACAAGTTCCTGCAAACTTGGCAGCAATGCATGTCAGACATCATGACGACTTTGCAAAAATTTCAGAAGACGTGCCAATGCGTTTTTAATATCCAATCAAGTGTGTCATAGCCAGTCGGACTGTCAATTACGCCAATAAAATATTTTGAGATATTCAGTCATCTGAACCCTATGTAATGGCAACGGATTGATTCTGTAATATATCTATTTTTTGGGTTAACTGCTTACATGCTATGGAGTCTTTGGCCATTTTAGAGATTCTTACTATTTAGCTGGTTTGTTCCTGCTCCTTAGCGCGCACGCTTCACTATGCTAGTGGCGGCAGGGAAAATTTTCAGCTCTCCATAATTCAGGGCTGATGTGGACGACTATATTTCAACTCGGCATGGTTGAATATACTCTCTTAGTGCAAAAAAATCGGCACCTTTAAAGCCAGCTTCCCTCAATTTCTTAAGTGTTTGAATGTCCTATTTGATGTGTCCTTACGATGGTGCTTGGAGCCAAGTATTTGCCGAGCTTGTTTTCTATCCCTGTGAGGTCATGAGGTTAGAGTACATCGGTATGTGGTCTTCTTTGCATTGTTTAGGGTAATTACAAAATAAAGTTCGATGGACTCTCCTTAACGAATGTTGCTCTATGGCATGTGCGCTTTCATTATCGATTCATCTTCGATTCGTAACGGAACTGTGAAATGTCGTATGCTAAAAGTTCCAACGTCTTTGCCTTGAGATGCTTGTTTCTCATCTCAAAGGCCGAAGCCACTTGGCGAAATTAATTCATGTTTGGCTAGGTGACGAGCACCTTGTCAAATATTCTGACAGATCGGCGATGCCGGCTTGAGAACCGATCTCATAGAAGCGTTGGTGAACCTCATAGCCATCAAGGTGCTGATTCTTGGCCATCGTGCTCAAGAGCTCTGCTAAGTCAAATGCTTTTCGATCTCGCCAGTTTTTAAACGCGTCGATATGCATAGCCAGGAGACCATAATCAATATATTCCATGCGCGATGTGCGATTCTTCTTATCATAATCGATGATCTGTTGTCCGTCGTATTCGACGTTACTGGTATCCCATGAATTCTCATTATGAAAAACCGTCATTAAGGCCAAGGCCTGAGATCGGCGAAAGGTTTCAGCGACTGCTCGATAGTTAATGTCTAGATAACTGTCGCCATAGGTGACCAGGAATTCCGTACCTAGCAAGGGCAGAGCATGGGACAAGGCCCCTCCAGTGCCACGCAAAACATCGCCATCGTGAGAGAGCAGAACCTCAACGCCGTGGGTATCGTGCTCATTGAGATAGGCCTCGACCTGCTCGCTCAAATGGCCGACGCAGAATACTGCCTTATGCAGTCCACAACGGGCAAATAGTCGAAGTTGATGATCAATGAATGGTGTGCCACATACATCCACCAGGCACTTTGTGATTGTTTTGGTGACGGGATAAAGACGTGTTCCTAGCCCGCCTGCAATCACTGCGATAGGGGGCATCGTCTTCATCTGGTTTCCCCATAAATATTGATTTGGTCAGGCATACGTCGAATTAATTCGCGATCACTTTCGCCCCTTCGAAGTCAAAGTTGAAGCGCACTTCCTTTAACCCGCTCTCGGTCATGGCATGGCGCAAGCGTATACGATCTTCTGTGTAGAACAGCATGAACCCGCCCCCACCAGCCCCCACCAGTTTCCCCCCGACTGCACCGTTGCGCATGCCAATCTTGTACCATTCGTCCACCAAGTCGTTAGTCATGGATGGTGACCGATTGCGTTTGAATAGCCAATGCTCATGCATCAGACGGCCGAATTCATGTAGGTTGGCTATTTCTAAAGCTTTTTTACTGCGCTGCCCAAGATCCTTGATGAAATGCAAGTTGTCGATCATTTCTGGGTCGTTTTGGCGGCTTCGCTGGTCTTGATCCTTCAGGATACTGGAGGCCTTTCGGGAATAGCCGGTGAAAAACAGCAAGAGATTTTCTTCCAAGTTATAGATAGCCTCTTGCGAGCAATTTAGTGCTGCGGTATTGACGGTGTCATTGCAGTTAAAATCGAAGCAAGTCACGCCGCCATACGCGGCGATGTACTGATCCTGCTTTCCTATAGGCTCCTTCAAGCGATCGATTTCCACTTCGCAGGCCAATTGCGCCAATGTTTCAGATGAGACTGGCTGCTTACGGTGACAGTAGAGCGCTTGTAGCAGAGCAACGCAAAAACTGCCGGATGACCCTAGGCCGGTGCCTGCGGGAATGTCAGCTAAGCTGGAGACTTCTAGATGGTTGCCTGGTACTTCCAACAGCTTGAAGCATTCGCGTACGAGGGGATGTTGCAGTTGCTCCAGTGTTGATACTCGCTCCATTTGCGAGTATTTGACAATCATGTCTTCGACGAATGTTTGGTGGATAGTTAGATAAATGTATTTGTTGATTGCCGCAGCAATGAGAGAGCCGCCATGATTGCGATAATAGGAAGGCAAGTCGGTGCCTCCGCCGCCGAGCGTTATGCGAAGTGGTGCGCGGACAATGATCATTGGGCTATCCTGCCATATACTTTATCCACTATCTTTAGGACCTCGTAAGCGTCCTCGATGTCGCCGCAGGCTCGTCGACCCTCTTGGATGGCAGCAGTGAAATCGTCAAATTCTAGTTGCCATGACCTATCGGGGAATGGGTATTCCCAAATAGTGGTTTCCGGTGGACCCATTTGGGGTAACATTTTGTATAAAGTCAGACGTTCCAAGCCATAGGACCCTCCCAATCCATCTATTACCAGCTTAGCGTTACGACCGACAATTTCGAAGTTGAACATGTTCTTCCATTCAGTCCAGGTTGCATGCAGCCAAGCGATCTGTCCGCTGGGTGTTTGTAAGGCCAGGAAGCAATTGTCGTCTGTAGGAATATCCCAAAACAACGTTGGAGCAATACCGTATTCCAGGTTCAAGTCACCTAGGAACCACCGAGACAGATCGATTAAGTGTGGTGCCTGGTCAATTAATTCGCCTCCACCGGATAGACGTGGGACACAACGCCATTCCTTTTCCATGCCTAGTCGACCACCGTGACCATAGCGGCCGCGAATGTATAGTAATGGTCCGGTCTCACCGGCCTCGACCAAGGCCTTGGCTTTTTGCAACGATGGATGGAATCGATGATTGAACCCCACTTTTACTACCCGACTATGGGTTCGCATTGCCTCAACAACTGGCAATACTTCGTCAGAGTTGCGGCCACCTGGTTTTTCCACCAACACATGATGACCTGCCTGAACGGCTGCTAGAGATATTTCTGCCAAAGCATCATGGGTCGTAGCGACTATCACTGCGTCAAGATCGGCAGCGATTACGTCGTGCCAATCGTTGGCAACTTCCCCCCCATGTTTAGCCGTTAATGTTTTGGCGCGATCTTGGTTTAGGTCATAGGCAATAACAATGTCGTGGTTCTTGGCAGACGACGCCCGCTTCTCTCCAATCAAGCCGCATCCGATAATACCGAGACGCAATGTTAACCCCAATCCTTCCCGCGGTCCTTGGGAACGATTCGACGTATGGTATAGATGTCGCTGTCGGCGAGTTCATTTTTCCGTTCGTGCAGTGTTGGCCAGGGGTCCCACAAGGCGGAAATTAGACGTCCGGTCACTCCATCACTACTGGGTGAGCAGAGGTAAGCTACGAGCTCCGATGCTTTGCGGATCGAAGATTCACCGTCTTTGGCCATACTGCTAATACGGCCATACAGAGTCTCGCCCACTGTTTGTGCTCCTGCCTCAAGCAATTCTTGAGTCAGGCGAGTATTCAATACGCCGGGTGCAATGGAATTAATATCAATACCAAACTCACTCACCTCTCTGGCCAGGGTTTCGGACATACGCACCATTGCGGCTTTTGAGGCAGCATAGGACGAAATGCAGGGTAGAGGATTAGTCGCGCCTCCGCCAGAAATATTAACAATCTTTCCATAACGACGTGCCTTGAAATGAGGTATGAATATTCGTGAGGGATAAACTGTGCCGAACAGATTGACTGCTATGGCTTGTTTCCATTCTTCCCAGTCCACATCTTCAATGGGCCCGAATGGGCCATACACGCCGGCATTGTTAATCAAGCCATCTACATGAGAGAAAACTTGCAAGGATCGGACTCCCAATGCGTCAACTTGCATTTCATTGGTGATGTCACACGTCATCGCTTCTACTATTTGGGCAGAGCTAGCGATTTCTCTCAGACGGGAGACCATTTCATCGAGAGGGCCAGCACCGCGTGCACACAAAAGAACAGAAGCACCCTGGCGTACAAGTTCTTCGGCTATTCTTGCACCTAGGCCCATGCTGGCACCCGTGATGACTATGTTGATACCGTTCATGTTTTTAACGGTTTCCCAATTGTGAGGAATTCAACCCTAGTATCGTCGGCAAGATGATTCAGAAAACCATTTTGATCGATGACTAGGGAAGTCAGCATGTTGTCTAGGATGTCGTCTGCGGTGATGGATTTAAAGTCTGGCCATTCTGTCATGATTACCAACGCGTTGGCCCCGGCCAGCGCCTGCGTGATGCTGTCGGCCATGACAAAGTTGGCCGGTGGATAAGGCAATGCAAGCACTTTAGGGTCATAAGCTACTACTTTGGCTCCGGCAGTCACTAAGGTATGGACCAATTCCACTGCCAATGAGCGCCTAATGGCATCGGTGCCTGCCTTATAGGACAGACCCAACACAACGATAGTTCGGTCTTTGAGGTTGCCGAGTCTATCCGTCAAGCGTCGTAGTGACCAGTTTCCATGAAATCGGTTACTTTCCAAAATGCTACCGATCATGGTCAGAGGCAGGCCGTTCTGTCTGGCTATTTCATCTAGGAAGTTGACGTCACGGGCCAAAGTGCCTCCAGCAAACGCCGCTCCGGGGCGGATATAGGCTTTGGGCCCAATGCGCGGCTCGGAGCGCAGTGCTCGTTCCACTTCATGGGCATCAGCGCCAACTGCTTCTGCGACCGTTGCGATCTCATTAATGAATGTGACACTGGTGGCTAAAAAGGCGTTGATGGCGTGTTTCGCTAATTCTGCCGACTCCACGCCGACCCAGATAATAGAATCGCTGAACGGGGTGAACAAATTATTCAGGATGGCTTTGCTCTCTTCATCGCGCACTCCAACAATCACTCGTTCGGGTTGGCGAAACACATCAATGGCCTTACCTAGCCTGAGATTTTCTGGCGAGCAGGCGAAGGTAACCCGCTTCGAACTTCCTGTTAGCACGAACTCTTTTTCCAACTTTTGAATGCTGCATACGGGCATTTGGGAAGATACGAGGAGTATTGCTCCATCGCGCAAAAAGGGAAACAGTGAGGTAACGCGGGCCATCACCGAATGAACATCGGCGCAGTCTTCTTCGTCTACAGGTGTGTCAAAGGTGATCCATACAACGTCGGCATCGCCAACAGCTGTCTTCGCGTCATCAGTGAAAGACAATTTTCCGTTGGCCAGGCCTGAACGAAGCAGTTCCTCTAGGCCTGGTTCAAACAAGGGCGGTGTACCATTAGCAAGGTTTTTCACGGCGTTTGGATCATCTTCCAATCCTATGGTGGCGAAGCCGGCCTCAGCAAGGCATGCTGCAGTCACCGAGCCGAGGTGCCAGAGTCCGTAGACGCAAATTTTCATCACGGTTTCAATACCCACTGATTGTTCAGTAGCCAATCGAGAGTCCTTATGATTCCCTGGGGAATAGTTAGTCGAGGGACCCAGCCTATTTCGCGAATCTTGTCGCAGTTCAGATGGATTAAGGGGCTATCGCCAATCCACCCTCGCGTACTTTCGCCGTAGACCAGCTCAGGCTTGACTCCCATCCGATTAATAATCACGGATATGGAGTCTCTCACTTGGATTGTGCCGTCGACTCCCAAATTGAAGATGTTGACCGGATTCGAAGTCTTGGCGGTGGCGAGTAACATTGCATCGATGCAGTCCTGTACATACATATACGATTTAGTCTGGTTACCGTCGCCCAATACTTCCAACCGGGTTGGATTACTTTGAAGCCTTCGGCAGAAATCATAGATATGGCCGTGAGTATATCGCTCGCCCAGAACAGACACGAATCGGAAAATCCAGGTACTGAAGCCAAACCCTTCAGCAAAGGCTTGAATCAGTCCTTCTCCTGCGAGCTTTGAGGCACCGTATAGTGAGGTTTGAATGGGGAAGGGTGCGTTTTCTGGGGTTGGAACCACGTCCGGCTCCCCATAGATGGAACCGGTAGATGAAAAGGCGATATTTTTCACCCCTACCTCACGCATGGTATCAAGTACGTTGAAGGTGGCAATGGTGTTTTGTTCTAAGTCTTTGCGGGGATTTTCAGTGCCGCAGCGTACATCTGCATTGGCGGCAAGATGGTAGACGAAATCCACGGGCATCAGTTGCATCGCTTTCAGCAATTGATCCCGATTCAGTAAATCACCTTCGACAAAAGTGAAGGCAGGATTCTTCAACGCATTGGTTAGAAATTCCTGGCGGCCTGTGGAAAAATTATCTATGCCAATCACCTGGTGGCCATCAGCTAAGAGTCGGTCGGTCAATGTACTACCGATAAACCCGGCGGCACCAGTGAGTAAAAAACATGTCATTAGTTTGAAATTTTTCCTATGCGGCAACTTAAAAAAATAATTTTCATGACAAGCTTAACAAGCCGAAGTCAACCCTAGGGCTCTATTGAGGTGATAGGAGCGGCAGCTAAAGCCGAACACGCTTTAAATTGATTTCTACTGCCGACTCTCGCAGCAAATGGCCAGTAGGTAGTTTGCCATTTTGTGGTAGCCTGTGTGAACGACTTCGTCGTTCATGGAAAAGATGAAGACTGTATGAAAGTACTGTTCCATTAATACCCTCAAGTCTGGCATCGACTTACAATTTACATGGCCTTCACGACTAATGGGTGAGGCGTAAGGTTGTGATTCGAGCGATGGCATGCCAATGATAGCAGTCCCATGGGGTGCCAGCGAAGACACCATGTTGGCCATGAAGGTGGCTTCGTCGTTTCGTTTGATATGCTCGAGTACATCGAGTGCGTATATACCGTCATATTGACCTGGCACCGGACCAGCCAAGATATCGTGTTGAAAGCATGTCATTGGCCACTTTTCTGATAGGCGGCAATTGATGTCGTCAATAAAGACGTTGTCGAAGTCTGTCACTGTTAAACGTTCCACATGCTGTAGTACGATGCGGCTGGCAAATGCATCAGCGCAACCGATTTCCAGTACGTCCTTGCGTCCCGACAGCATCTTTGCTGTAAATTTGTAGCGTGCAAATGTAAAGGCGAGGCGTTTAGGATCGTCGTCCCAGGCCTGGTTAGTCATCAAGCCAAGGGGCACCAATCCCTGCTTTTTGAACTTTTCCAGTAGGAGTTGGTATTGATTTTCCCGTGTTCCCATCGTCAGAATTTTCCTAGGACTTCACTTTCGTTTGTTGCCTCGGGCTGTTTAATAGAAAGCCAATTTTAGCACTTAGAGATCTTGAGTAATCGAACATCGAGTGGCAAGGGCTATTTGTTTGAAATTGATCACTGCTGAGAGGAATGATAAAGCGGGTAGTTCGGTGCTTGTGCAAGATGAAAATTTGAACTACAGCATAATCTGTGAACTTTATGGTGATAACCAGCCTGTTGCTTGGTTTATAAGGTTCCAGTCAGTTTGGTCGAGCAGCGACAATGGGATCTCCCAAAAGTGAAAAAAACAAAGTGCACTCCTCCGTATATGGGTGTGGTCCGTAGAAGGGGAATCCGTATCTGGATTTTTTAGTGAATGGGGGTTTTCCTAGCGACTGCAGCAGGTGCATTATTTTGTGTAGCGACTGCGAAAATTTCTGACTTGTTGCAGCATAGAATCTTAATTTCAAAAGTGTTAATTGTTTTTAGAATTCTTGGCTATTGAGTGGTTGAGGAATTTATTTTCTAAAACAGCGAGAATCGTATCCCAGTGACCATTCAAGCCGCGGATAATATAAAAAATCATCTCGTATTGTCAATTTAGCTTTCTGCACGCACAATGGAACGTAACTTCTTCTTGCAACAGTGTGAATGCATTAGGTCGTGTGTTTGGTGCTTTGGAAACCTGGTTGATCGTGCCGCCAATGGTGCTCACATCGTATGGCCAAGCGGTTGCATGGGTTAGCTAGGGGTCTTCTTCTTAATCATTATTTATAAATGAGATTATATTGTAGATGTTTCGCCGCAAAAACCTCCACGCATTCAAAATCTGATGCATTAAGCCTGATGGGCTTAGAGTAACTAATGCTCAAAAATACATAGATCGGAAATTGATCAAAATTCTGTAAGAGAGCCCTTGTTACTGGGTCGGGTTATAATGCTGCGGCCTCTGTATCCCACGAAAGTTCCATTCAATTGTGCTTGGCAAGAAGCACTTCATGCACACGTAGGGCGATCCCTTTGCTCTAGAGAGGCTGGGTTGCTTCAGTTTACAGGGTTGTGTTGTCAACGATTATTCTTATTTCTTCTATCTTCTCGTTGTATGAAGGGAAGAGTGTCGTAGCTTAAGGGGGGAGAAGCACGGACTTCAACCTTTTTTCGAGTTCCACGCATCTCTGAGATTTCAAGTAAATTTCTTGTTTGTGGTGGGAAGGATTTCCTTCGTAGTTGGCCGCCATAACGATCTCTTCCCGAATCATATGTCAAGCTCATTTCCTGCATCCTTTTCGATTTTCTTAAGACAAGCGCCGTCCCGATTTAAACGGTATGGAGCCTGAGATGCCGCAACATGGAATGGTGGTCGTTACTTCAATAGAGTGCGTCTCGATAGTTAATTGCGGGGGCTTTGGCGGTCAGGTGTAACCGGAGGTCTTTTGTGTTTGAACCTATCTGGTACTCCTTCCCTTATCGGTACTATTCTATGAAATTTACAATTATGGAAGTGTGGATGGATTTTTTATTTCAGTTTTTTCCCTTTGGTATTAGTGTGAATTCAGAGACAGAATTGTTGACGAACGTAGGATGAATTCGAGTGTTAAATCATGTTGGCATGCTATAGTGTTCACTAAGGAAATTCATTAGTATTTTATTACAAAGACCAATAGCATAGATCTTAACGGTAAGAATTATGGTTACCCGAACTGTATCAGTCATTATGCCGAATTTTAACCATGCGGAATATTTACCGCATGCCTTGAGGGGAATCCTAGCCCAATCATATCAACCATTGGAATTCATTATCATAGATGATGGGTCTACGGATAATAGCGTTGAAGTCATTGAGCGTTTTGCAAAAGAGCACGCTGTTATTCGATTGTTTCTCAATGATAAAAATCGTGGAGTAGTCTATACCTTAAACCGTGGGATTGATCTCGCTAAAGGGGACTATCTTCTTATGGCCGCTGCGGATGATTATGTTTTGCCGGAATTTCTTGAGCGCTCTATGAAGATTCTTGCTTGCTATCCACAAGCTGGTTTATCGATATGCCATTCAATGGTTCAAAAAGACAGGGGTGAATTTGTGCGCCAATTATCGGTGTTTTTGGCAAATGAGTCGTGCTACTTCTCTCCTCATGAGTTAGCAGAGTTAGGCCGCATAAAAGGATTTGCTGTTGGGAATCAGGGTAATGGTGTTGTTGTAAAGAAAGCGCTTCTTAAGGATATTGGCGAACAAGGTGCCTATCTGATTCCAGAGCTGAAATCTGTATGTGATTTTTTTGCATTAAATGTCATCGGGTTTAGATATGGGGTGTGCTATGTTCCTGAATCTTTAGCTGTTTTTCGAAAAACGACAGGTTCCTATTCTTCAAGTTGCAAGACTTTTAGAGATGACTTGGTCAAAGGAATTTTTGATTTACTCTTATCGCCAAAATATCGCGATGTGTTGTCTAAATTCCAAAGATCCGGAATCATCTATTATTTTGAAACGGATGTTCTCAGAGTGGTTATGCGTGACTTCAGAAAATATAAAGGGTTTTTGGATTTTTCTATTGTACGAACAATTCTCTTGAATGTGATTCGGAAAGTAATCTGGGGTGTCTTACCCGAATCTATTCACGACAAGTATTTAAAAATGAAAGAGAAATTTCTGAATAGAGTTTCTATGGTGCGTTTATTTAATTGAGTGCATTCTTAATAAGTGCAAAGTCGACAAAAAATGTAAATAGGACATCGAGCATGTCGAACTTCCTGAAAATCCGACGGAATCCCTTGAAACGCCTGAAGTGCTGCTCGGCTTTATTACGCTTTTTGTAGAGGAGATGATCCATAATCTCAGATTTCGCCCCAGTTCTTTTTGGTGACGGCACTGGGAATAAGCGGAGATCCTTTGCCAGCTGGCGCGTTTCATTCCGAACCAAGGCTAGATCCATGTTTAAGAGCAGCGATTTTTGTCTTTCATGAAGTTAACACTCGTGATCTCTTCATTAGGTGCTGGAGGAGCTGAGCGAACTTTATCCGCCATGGCTAACTACTGGGCCGAAAAAGGATGGTTGATATCACTGGTCTCATTGGACGATAGATCTGTTAAACCATTTTATCCTCTTGATCCTCGTGTTCAGCTGATCTCTCTCTCACTCTTAAGCAATTCATATAATTTCTGCGCGGCTCTCGTTAAGAATTTGCAAAGAATATGGAAATTACGAAGAGCTATTGATGGTTGTAAGTCAAATGTCGTAATTAGTTTTGTTGATAAAACTAATATTTTAACACTTCTTGCTACGCGTGGCATGAACGTAAGGGTGGTGGTCTCAGAACAGATGGACCCTAGGCGTTATTTCATTGGTCACATATGGAATTTCTTAAGATTTGTGACCTATTTTATGGCAAGTCATATTATTGTTCAAACTCAGCGAGCTAGGGAGTTTTTTTTCTCCGCACACCAACAAAAGATAATGATTATTCCCAGCCCAGTCATAGTACAACGAATATTTCAACAAGCACTCTTGTCTAATAACTATCAAAAGCCATTTATAGTTGCTATGGGTCGTCTCGTCGAACAAAAAGGATTTGACATCCTTATTCGTGCCTTTGCTCGTCTGAAAGAGAAATTTCCTTTGTGGACTCTAGTTATTATTGGCCAGGGCCCACTTCATTTGAAATTAAAATCTTTATGCGACGAATTGAAAATCTTGGATGATGTTCTGTTTGCTGGTCTTGTCAAGAATCCCCATGAGATTCTATGTCAGGCAGATCTTTTTATCCTATCTTCTCGGTTTGAGGGGTTTCCGAATGCTCTTTTAGAAGCGATGGCTTGTGGCTTACCGGTGATTTCTACAGATTGTCCAAGCGGTCCAGGGGAGATCATTCAAGAGGGTGTCAATGGCGTTCTTGTGCCGACAGATGATGAAGAAGCGTTAGCTTGTGCTATGGAGTGTTTAATGGGGAATAAAGTTGAACGAGAACGATTGAGCATGCGTGCTGTGGACGTGATAGAACATTTTAGCATGGGAAAAATCATGGGAAAATGGGAAGAGGTTTTGAATAGGTAGTCAGATTTTTGAAGAATGAGGGTTTGAACGCTGTGGTACATAGTGGATGGTATCACTTGTCGAGATTGAATTCTGATTGTGGAATTTTTTGATTTTCTTTCTCGTTCAACGCAGTATGGGGAATCGTAGTTTTCAAAATCGGTTTCAGGGGGGACTTCAAGAACCTGAGCGATCCAATAAACGGAGGCGTTCCGCACAGGTGCCAGGATGTCTCCAACTTTCAATGAGGCATGTCATGAGTTTGCGACCCTATTTGAGCCATGGGGACAAGGCTGCAAAACACGTGCATTTTCAAAGTCAGCCGCAGGCAAAAGTGGCATAACCCAAGAGGGAACGATCTACTTATAGAAGCAGCTTTTCATGTTGAAAGCAACGTGGTCACCTCTTTCTGTTCTTCGATTTTTCTATTTATCTTCCCCCCTTTCATCTCCTTAGCAATGTAAGTGAAATTCACGGCTTAAAGGGCAGGGATTCTCAAAAACCTGATACAGTGATTTTGGAAAATCTTTCCACCACATTCCCTGAAAAGGATTACCTTCATACCCGCGCAAAGCACGGGCCTTTCTGTAATGGGTCAGTAAATCCCCTTTTCCCCGGATCGTTCATTCTTTTTATTATTGGAGATCTTGATGTTGGAGGGACAGAAAAGCATCTTGTTCGTATCATGCCATACCTGAAGAGCCATGGATTTCGTGTCGCAGTGTATGCTTTGACTCATGAAGGGTATTTAGCTCCCAAGGTTAGGGCAGCAGGAATTGAAGTCCTTGCTCCCCCGCTCAGTTCTTTTGTCCGTCGTTTTCCTTCTGTTATAAGGCCATTATTCTCCATTCCCCTTGCCGCGATTTTTTTGTGGTGGACGATCCATCAGCAACGACCTGACATCGTGCATTATTTTCTTCCTGCTGCGTACTTGCTGGGTGGCGTGTGCAGTTTTTTTTCTAAAAAAAGTATTCAGATCATGAGTCGCCGCAGTCTCAATGACTACCAAAAAAAGTATCCTATACTGAAGTATCTAGAGTATTACTTGCACAGAAGAATGAATGCTATTTTGGGCAATAGCAAGGCTGTTGTTGTGCAACTTCTTGATGAGGGGGTCGCGCCCGAACGACTAGGTATCATTTATAATGGTGTTGAAGTGCTGGATGATGAAAAGCCGAAGCAAAGAATGTATATTCGGGAATCTCTCAATATTTCCTCGGGAACGTTCGTCCTTGTCATGGTGGCAAACCTCATTTCCTATAAAGGGCATAGAGATTTATTGCAAGGTATTGCATTGGCGAGTGAGAAACTCCATGAGAATTGGATTGTCCTATGTGTCGGTCGTGATGATGGTATTGGAAGCTCCCTTAAGACCCTAGCTGAGACTTTACAGATTGCCGAACACGTTCGCTGGATTGGGCAATCGGATAATATACCAGAATTTTTATTAGCCTCAGATGTAGGAATTCTTTGTTCGCATGAAGAAGGTTTTTCTAATACCATTCTGGAAAATATGGCAGCAGGATTACCCATGGTGGTGACTGATGTTGGAGGAAATCGTGAGGCTGTGATTGATGGTAGCACAGGGTTTGTCGTTGCGACTCATTCGCCTCAAGCCATTGGTGAGGCTATTGTCAAACTGGCTCAAAGCCCTGCATTACGTCAACAAATGGGTATGGCAGGCAGGGATCGAGTGATGAATGCATTTGCCTTGTCTAAGTGTGTGAAGGAATATGGGCAGTTGTATCATGGGTTGTTGGGGAATCCAGATATGCCAATTACCGATATATTGTCCTAACGTTAGTGTCATAAGAGATGATGGATAAATTCGTATGTGTGGAATAGCTGGTCGGTATAATTTTTCTTCTGGTGTGCCTGTTCAAGGGGAGCTCCTTAAAAGGATGTGTGATTTACTCGCACATCGGGGACCAGATGGAGAAGGTATCTACCAAAAGGCTAACGTTGGTTTTGGTCATCGTCGACTGGCGGTCATTGACCTGACTGAAGCCGCTAAGCAGCCCATGGTGCGAGTAAATGGCCGGTTCGTCATTACATACAATGGAGAGATCTATAACTTTCAAGAGCTCCGACAGAATCTTGAGAAACGAGGGCATCAGTTCTATTCGGATAGCGATACCGAAGTGGTCTTGGCCTCATACCAAGAATACGGCACGAAATGTGTTGAATATTTACGAGGAATGTTTGCGTTTGCCATCTGGGATGAAGGCGAAAAGCGCCTTTTTTTAGCACGAGATCGAGTGGGGCAAAAGCCTCTCTATTATTGGACGGATCAGGATGGAATTTCTTTTGCATCTGAGCCGAAAGCTTTTTTGGCTGATCCACATTTCAACCCAGAGGTAAACAAAGAAGCGATTTCTCACTATCTGACGTATCAGTATGTTCCTACCCCTTGGTCAGCTTTTCAGGGAGTTCGAAAGCTCCCTCCGGCGCATGTGCTCATCGTGCAAAAAGAACAGATCCATCTTGAGCGATATTGGAAACTCTCCTATAGCACGACATTCTCTGGTTCGTGTGAAGAAGCTCAACAGGAACTCCTCGCCAAACTCAAAGAAGCGACGAAATTACGATTGATTAGTGACGTGTCGTTAGGGGCATTTTTGAGTGGAGGGATTGATTCGAGTGTGATTGTCGCGTTGATGGCAGAATTGGGTGTCCCACGTATAAAAACGTTTTCAATAGGGTTCGAAGAACAAGCCTATAATGAACTGCCATATGCGAAGTTAGTGGCTCAACAATATGATACAGACCATCATGAATTGGTCGTGACTCCGAATGCGACAGAAATTTTCCAAAAACTTGTGTGGTTCTATAATGAGCCTTTTGCTGATTCATCAGCCATTCCAACTTTATATTTGTCCGAAATGACTCAACGACATGTGACGGTCGCACTGAATGGTGACGGTAGTGATGAAAATCTTTTAGGCTATGATCGCTATGTCGCGAGTCTTTACGGTAGGTGGTATGACCGTTTGCCAAAATCCCTTCGACATATTGTTGAATGGGGGACACAGTTTCTTCCAGCCGCCTCGAAATCCAAAACCATTCTCAGTCGGTTGAAACGTTTTGTGGCAGTGTTATCTGAGACGCCAGAACGACGCTATGGATATTGGATGTGTCATTTTGATCCCGTCATGAAACAACACTTATGCACGGAAGAATTCATGCAAGATAGTGGGCAAAGAGATTCGTTTGAGTTGTTGGTCGATGCATTTCAGAGCTCCGATGCGAAGGATTTTTTGAGCCGTCTTTTGGATGTCGATGTGAATACGTACCTACCTGATGATCTCTTAGTGAAAGTGGATATTGCCAGTATGGCTCATGGTCTTGAGGCTCGCTCTCCGTTTCTTGATCATCATGTCATGGAATTTTGTGCGTCATTGCCCTCTTCCATGAAACTCAAAGGAGGAGATAAAAAATATGTGTTAAAACAAGCAGCAAAATCGTTGCTACCAGCCAAGGTTCTCAATCGCCCGAAGATGGGTTTTGGCGTTCCGCTTGATCAATGGTTTAGGCGGGATCTTCGTGAGATGGCTTATGATCTTTTATTGTCCACACGAGCAGTTCAACGGGGGTACTTTCATAAGCATGTGGTGGAGACGATGCTTGATGAACATGTCTCTGGGGCTAATAATTGGCACTATCGCTTATGGAATTTACTCATGCTGGAACTGTGGCATCAGGCCTATATCGATGGCGATCGCGACGACATTATTTCCGGGCGGTATGGCAATACATCAGGAAATATGAACTAGGATTATTTAACTTTTGTGCCTGGAGCAATATCTTCCGAGACTCCCAGTAATCCCAGCATGTCGTTTTCTCCGGCGGCGAGGACCATCCCTTGCGATTCAAGTCCCATCAATTTCGCCGGTTTGAGGTTGGCCACAACCACAATGGTTTTTCCTACTAATTCTTCTGGCGAGTATTTCTTCCCGATACCTGCGATAATCTGACGTTTTTCTGCCCCAACATCCACTTGCAGTTTCAAGAGTTTCGAAGATTTTGGCACACGTTCGGCTTCAAGAATCTTGGCGACTTTTAGTTGTACTTTTAGAAACTCATCGATACCGATGAGCGGAGTATCGCTCGGAGTCAAATCAGATGGTGTTTGTGGCGTGGCCGATTCGATTTTCTTTCCAGTAGCAGCCGAGGCTGTTGGTGATGATGCGGGTTCTGGCGCACTGGTAGATGGCAGGTCTTTTTTCGGAAACAATGATGTGCCTTTCGTGACTGGATTAATATAGTCGTATTCGCCCCAAATTGGACCACTGGCTAGGATGGGTGTTGACATATCGATCGTCAAACCCAATCGGGTTTTCATCGAATCTGCCGCATGAGGCATAAAGGGAGCAAGGGCAAAAGTCAGGAACCGTAGGGATTCTGCTAAATGGAACAAGACTGTTTGTAGTCGTGATTTTTTGTCAGGGTCCTTCGCTAAGATCCATGGTGCTGTTTTATCGATGTATTGATTGGCCATTTGGACTAACCCCAATGTGACCTCTAAAGCACGATGAAACTCCAACGCGCGAAGGTGCTGTTCAATTTTTTCAGAAAGCGCTGAGGCCGCCTGCTGAAGTTGGTGCTCCAATTCAGTTTCAGTTTGAGGATCGGACCGTGGGACCATATGTTGTGAAAAATTCCCCAGCATGGCCAACGTTCGCGAGACCAGGTTCCCCAGGTCATTGGCGAGTTCTGCTTGATATCGGCTATGGAAGGACGAGAGGGAAAAATCGCCGTCTTGGCCAAAGGGCACTTGTCGGAGTAAAAAATACCGAAAGGCATCTGTGCCGAATTCTTTGATCATGGCAAATGGATCAACGACGTTCCCACGACTCTTAGACATCTTTTCGCCATCGACGGTCCACCATCCGTGGGCGAAGATTGACTGTGGAAGTGTGCGTTCCATGCCCATGAGCATGGTCGACCAATAGACGGCGTGTGTCGTCAGAATGTCCTTCCCCACTAAATGGACAGACGCAGGCCAGAATTCTGGCGCGTTCGCATGAGTCCCGAGATATTCCAAGCCCGAAAAATAATTGACTAACGCGTCAAACCACACATAGGTCACACAGTCTTTGTCAAAGGGCAATTCGATTCCCCATGAGAGTCGTGATTTCGGTCGAGAGATGGAGAGGTCTTCAAGTGGCTTTTGAAGAAATCCTAAGACCTCGTTGCGTCGTGAGTCAGGTTGAATAAATTCAGGATGTGAGTGGATATGTTCTTTCAGCCGATCTTGGAATTGGCTCATACGGAAGAAGTAGTTGCGTTCGCTGACCTGTTCGACTGGACGTCGGCAATCAGGGCAGAGGGCTTGTTCCAAATCTTTTTCGGTCCAGAATCGCTCGTCGAACGTGCAGTACCATCCGGTATATTCGGCTTGGTAAATCAATCCCTTGTCATGCAGTGTTTGTAAGCAGCGCTGGACGACCGCTTGGTGCTGCGGGTCAGTGGTTCGAATAAACCCATCGTATGAAATATCTAGTTTCGTCCACAGATCCTTGAATGTGGGCATCAGTCGATCACAGTGAGCTTGGGGATCTATGTCAGCTTTTGCGGCCGCTTGTTGTACTTTTTGCCCGTGTTCGTCCAACCCAGTGAGGAAGAAGACATCATCGCCTCGTAAACGATAAAAGCGAGCTAAGACATCTGCGGCGATTGTGGTATAGGCATGACCGATATGAGGGACATCGTTCACATAATAAATCGGGGTGGTGACATAAAACCTGTTGGGCATAATGTAATGGTTCCTATTGTTTGGTTCTGTAATGAACTCTACTCAAATGGGGTAACTTTTCGATGAGTTTTGAGCATTTAAAACGGTGGAAAGTGAGAAGTGTAAAGCGAGGTGCAGGATAAAAAAGAAGAAGCTGTTTGCTGTCTTTTCTCTCTTGCTTATTGCTTATGACTTCTTCCTTCACTCTTCTTTCTAGGCCGAGGCATGTTCCAGTTGGTCGTGGAGATGAAAGAAAAATTGTTCCAAGCCAATTTGCATGTTGAGGTTGCGTTGTTGCCCGCGTTCAAGCTGGTTCAATTCTTGTGAAAGCTCTATGATCGCTGAAGCAGTGATTCGCTCTGCCAATTGGCGAAGTGCGGGTTCTTGATCTCGATAGAGCATAGGAGCATTTGATTCCTCTAAAGTCAGTAAGAGCAGATCTCTGAGCCCCTGCTGAAACCACTGGATGGCTTCTGGGACTTGCTGAGATTTAACGAGGCTGTCGCTGATCTCAAAGATCTGCGTGGCAGAGGTGAGATGTTCCCCAAATAATAAAGTCCAGTATTGGCGAAGCTTGACCTTCAATTCCTCAGGGTCGAGGTGAAGAGCTTGTCCTAGCCGACCTTCCGAAAAGGTGGCGACTAGTTTGGCGTCGGTTGGCTCCATGGATGCATGCTGCATAAGAAAATCATACACATCGGTGAGTGGAAGAGGGGAAAATCGCAGAGCAATACATCGAGATCGAATAGTCGGCAAGAGGTGTTCTGGACGACTTGAGATAAGCAGAAAGAGGCAGTGATCCGGTGGATCTTCCAGTGTTTTCAGTAAGGCATTGGCCGCTTCTGTGGTCATGGCCTCAGCACTATCAATGACGCACACCTTGTGCGACCCGATGAGTGGGCGATAAATCATCAAGTGTTCGATGGCACGAATTTGGTCAACTTTTATTTTGGGGTTTGGCTTCTGCGCATCTTCTGGCTCAATAATTAAACAATCTGGATGGATGGCTTCCTCTACTTGATGACATGACCGACAGGTGCCACATGCGTCAGGTAACGAATCTTCGTGTGGATGTTCGCAGTGGAGAAATTGAGTGAGGGCCTTCGCGGTTTGCCGTTTTCCAATTGCTGCTTCACCATGGAAGAGATAGGCATGTCCGAGGTGATTCGTTTTTACAGCCGTCTGAAGCCATTTGATAGGTCGTTGATGGCCAATAATTGTGCTAAATGGCATATGTGTCAACTATTTCTTGGGTAGAGGTTTTTTTGATAAGCCTGAACGGTCCAAAAGCAAAGATTTCTTCCTGTGGATAATTGCCTCAGTTGTTGATTTAATTTCGTTGGCCATTGCCTGAGGCGATTGTGTGGCATCAATCGTTCGGATTCGCGTTGGAGCCTCTCTGCCCAAGGCTAAAAATCCCCGACGGACGCATTGATGAAAGCTGAGCGATTCGAGATCTAGTCGATTTTGATCCTTTGCCCGTTGCCGTCTTGCTAACCCAACTTTCACAGGAAGATCAAGGAAGAATGTAAGATGAGGTTGAAGTCCATTTGTGACAAAGTTCTGAGCTTCATAGAGAAATGTCTTATCAACGCCACGTGCATAGCCCTGATACGCTAAGGTGGAGTCAAAGAACCGATCACAAATCACGACTGTCCCCTTTGCGAGTGCAGGCTGAATGACATGAGCGATATGTTGTGAGCGCGCAGCAAGAATGAGCATGGATTCACAAGATGCTGTGATGGATTCCGCGGGGCCCTTGGATTTTGATGAAGTCAGCAATAGCTTGCGAATGGCTTCAGCCAATGGGGTCCCACCGGGTTCACGCGTTTCAAGGACTTCGTAGCCCTGTGTCCGCAGTGATTGAGCCAGTCGCCGGCATTGAGTCGTCTTCCCGGAACCTTCGGTGCCTTCGAAGCTGATGAATACACCGCGTCGTGTATGCGGCTTTTGTGCTCGTGGTCGTTTGGATTCCATTAAAAACGCCTCGTCATCTCCATAGTCTAAGTTATTGAAATTTTAAAGAAAAGTCTTGCTGCTGTCATGTTGGAATTGTAAGATACTGAAGGTATTTCTCGACCCGCCTTTTTCAGGGTATCCAAACTGACAATGACTGAGGTTTGTCATCTCCCATGAATACCTTGCGAGCTTCTCTTAAGCGATATTTCCTCACGGGGTTACTCGTCATCACGCCCATTTGGGGCACTATTCTGATTTTAAAAACCCTGTTTGTCACTGTGGATAGTATTCTCGGGACGGCGTTAGCCGACTTGGTCCTTCCTGATTATTATTTTCCAGGCCTTGGAATCATGGCCTTGGTGCTCCTGATTTTGTTTGCTGGTGTGTTGGCCACGAATTTTCTAGGGAGACGGATGGTGAGCCGCTGGGAAGAGTTTTTGGATCGAGTCCCCATCGTCCGGGGCATTTATGCCACATTGAAGTCCATGATGGATATTTTGTCGTTTAAGCAGCGGGAAAAATATGACAAGGTCGTCATGATTCAGTTCCCAAAAAATGGAAATTATTGCCTAGCCTTTGTGACCGGGGAAACCCGTGAGGAAATTCAATGCTTGGCCCCCGAACCCTTGGTTCACGTGTTTGTGCCAACATCACCTAATCCGACATCGGGTTATTTTTTGCTGGTTCCAGAAACGGAAGTGCTCCCAGTAGACATGAGTGTCGAAGAGGCAATGAAACTTATTGTATCCGGTGGGTTCTATTCTCCTCAAGAGAAGGCTTCTGGCATTGAAATTGCTAAAAAAACAAGTACAATGTGACTTTAGCGGTCACCAAAATTTGCTGTTCCATAAAGGGCGCGTGATTTCTTCATCAGGCGGAGTTCATGAGTAGTCAAAATACCACATCAGTGATCATTCTTGCCGCAGGGCAGGGGACACGAATGAAGTCTGAGATGCCAAAAGTATTGCATTGTGTCGCGGGACGTCCCATGTTGGGCTACGCGATGCTTTTAGCGCGCCATGTTGCCACCAAAAATGTCGCAGTTGTGGTTGGTCATGGGTCGGATAAGCTGCGTACGTATTTACAAAAGGAAGCAGTACAATTCGAGCCGTACCTCGTCGTGGAGCAAACGGAACAACTAGGGACAGGGCATGCCGTTCAACAAGCGTATCCTGCCCTGACTGCTGGTTCATCTGCGCTGGCGAGTCAGTATGTGATTATGTGTGGTGACACACCACTCCTAACAACAGAAACGATTTCAGCATTAGTAGGGTATCATCAAACAGAGCGCGCGACGCTCACGTTGTTAACCACTCATTTGCCAGATCCGAGCGGATATGGGCGAGTTCTTCGCGAAGCGGAAGGAACGGTTTGCCGAGTTGTTGAGGATCGTGACGCATCTCCAGAGGAAAAAAAGGTATCTGAAATTAATGTTGGTACCTATGTGGTGGAAGCGCAGTTTCTTGAAACCGCTCTTGGTAAATTGAGTCCTCAAAACGCGCAGGGTGAATATTACCTGACCGATATTATCGAGATGGCCGTCAAGGACAAGCAGAAAGTGATGGCCTGGGTGACGAAGGATTCTCTTGAAACCACTGGTGTGAATAATCGAGTGCATCTGGCTCTTGCAGAAAAAGAAATGCGTCGCCGCATTTGTGAACGGTTGCTGTTGGATGGGGTGACGATCTTGGATCCTGATCGGGTGGTTGTTGATCATCAGGTCACGGTTGGTCGGGATAGCGTGCTTCACCCAGGCGTAGTCCTGGAGGGCCAGACTCAAGTCGGGGAATGCTGCACGATTCGTGCGAATTCACGACTAACCAATTCTGTTGTGCATCGAGGGGTCACGATTCAAGATGCATGCGTGCTTCAAGAGGCCACGGTTGAAGACGAGGCTGTGATTGGTCCGATGGCTCACCTCCGGCCAGGAACAGTGATTCATCGAAAAGCCAAGGTTGGAAACTTTGTGGAACTCAAAAAAACCGAGGTTGGAGAAGGGTCAAAGGTGAATCACCTCAGTTATCTTGGAGATACTTGGATCGGCCGAAATGTGAATGTTGGCGCAGGAACGATTACCTGTAACTATGACGGCTATCAAAAAGCGCAAACCGTCATTGAAGATAATGTCTTTATTGGAAGTGACGTACAATTAATCGCTCCTGTCACGATTGGGAAGGGCGCACTCATCGCTGCTGGGACGACTGTCACAGACAACGTTCCTGCCGATGCGCTCGGTATATCTCGAGTATCACAAATTACGAAAGAAGGTACGGCAGCACGTCGTAGGGCGTTGTTGGATTCCTCGGTTCTACCTACCAATGGTCAAAGCGGTCAGGTTGAAGATAGGCCTTCAGCAACACCGGTTATTCAGGAAGAGCAAAAATCATCATAAACGCGCTTTCCTCCCTCTCGATTACCTGTGCGAAGATCTTCATGACGGCTTAAGTTTTTCTAGGAACTCACCGAAATATCATATATCTTTATACAATGTTCTATAAATTAACCAAATAAGGACGTGTAAGCGTATGTGTGGGATTATTGGGTATGTTGGCCGCGAATCTTCCGTACCGATTTTGTTATCTGGGTTACGGCGCCTGGAATACCGTGGATATGATTCCGCTGGTATTGCCATGCAGCACAATGGAAATCTCGAAATACGAAGAAGTGAAGGGAAGCTCGTCAATTTGGAAGCGATCCTTCGGAAGGGTCCGCTTGAAGGCCACACAGGTATTGGACATACGCGGTGGGCGACACATGGTCGGCCATCTGAACAAAATGCGCATCCTCACCGTTCAGGAGATGTGGTACTCGTTCATAATGGCATTATCGAAAACTTTCTGACCTTACGGCATCGATTGGAGTCGGAAGGACATCGGTTTGAGTCAGAAACGGATACCGAAGTTATCGCTCATTTACTGTCTTCTGCTGTTAAACGGGGGAGTCGTTTAGATGAGGCTGTTCGCCAGGTGGCGCATGAGTTACATGGTAGTTATGCCATTGCAGCCATGTCTCTCACTGAACCCAATCGCATTGTTGTCAGTCGTTCAGGATGTCCGTTGGTCATTGGATTAAATGGAACAGGTGCGTTTTTGGCTTCAGATGTCACACCGTTATTGGAACATACCCGAGAAGTCGTGTTTTTAGAAGATGGTGAAGTCGCCATATTGGAAGAATCTGAAATCAAGGTCTTTGATCCTGATGGGCAGCCAAAGAGTTTTCAGGCAGAAACCATTCATTGGGATGCGGAAGCTGCTGAAAAAGGCGGCTATCCAAATTTTATGATGAAGGAAATCCATGAACAGCCTCAAGTCATCATGGATACGCTTCGAGGGCGTTTTAATTATGAAACGGGTGAGGCCGATCTTCCTGATTTGGCCATGACGAAAGACGAGCTTTTAGGGGCAAGAAGATTTTGGATTGTGGCCTGTGGAACATCCTGGCATGCTGGATTGGTCGGGAAATATCTCTTCGAGGAAATGGTACGTCGTCCAATTCAAGTCGATATTGGCTCAGAGTTTCGGTATCGCGAACCCATGATTCAACCCAATGATCTGTTTATTGCCATTTCGCAGTCTGGCGAAACGGCTGATACGTTGGCGGCAGCGCGAGAAGCCAAGCGGCGCGGCGCGCGCGTCTTGGCGATTGTGAATGCCGTGGGGAGTACCTTAGCCCGTGAAGCCGATGGGGTGATTTATACGCGCTGTGGCCCAGAGATCAGCGTGGCATCAACCAAGGCCTTTACCGGGCAAGTGATTGCTTTGTATTTATTGGTTTTGCATGTTGGACGTGTACACGAGGTGTTGAGCCCTGAAGAAGGACGGTGGTGGCTGGATCATTTTCTTTTGCTGCCTGGTCAAGTCGAGCATATTTTAAAACAGGAAAGCACGATTGAAGCTATCGCCAAACAGTATGCGCAAAAACGAAATTTCTTGTACTTAGGGCGTGGCGTCAATTATCCCATTGCTTTGGAGGGTGCCCTCAAACTAAAAGAAATTTCCTATATTCATGCGGAAGGCTATGCGGCAGGAGAAATGAAACATGGTCCAATTGCTTTAATTGATAGTGAAATGCCGGTTGTCGTGCTTTCGCCAAAAGATCGTCTGTACGAAAAGTCTGTGAGTAATCTGATGGAAGTGCGGGCAAGGAATGCCCCTGTCATTGCTTTTGTCACTGAAGGAGATCATGCATTAGATCAGGTGGCTGATCATGTGTTTGCTATTCCGGACGTTCACCCTCTACTGACGCCCATTCTGTTTACTGTCGGTCTTCAACTCTTGGCCTATCATATTGCCGTCCAACGCGGCTTGGATGTCGATCGCCCAAGAAATCTAGCCAAAAGTGTGACCGTGGAATAGTTGACATTTGCACGGGTAAACACTCTTCTGATGTTTTTCTCACTTGCTAAAGAAATATCGTCATATCATTTTTCTTACTCGTAGATGGCTTCAGAATGAAACCAATAAATTGTTAATAGATTGATATGCCCTCTGGGTTTGACCTAGTCTCTTGACTCTTTTTTGATCGTGCCGAATGGGAGTACAGAGGATAATCTTACCAGTCTTAAAGGAAAGGTTTGCTGACTATTAGATATGAAAAATTCTAAATTGTTCATCATTGGAGCCCAGGGTCAATTAGGCCAGGCATTACAAGCTCAATTTCGTGATTGTGAGGTAATCGCTTGGGATATTCAGGATCTTGATATTTGTCAGCTAGACCAAGTTCGAAAGGCTGTGAAGCATATACGGCCTGACATTGTGATCAATGCTGCAGCATTTACTCAAGTCGATCAAGCAGAAACTCATCAAGAAGCTGCCTATCGTGGCAATGCCTTGGGTCCCAGGAACCTGGCCTTGGCGACAAACGAAATTGGAATCCCTCTCGTACATTTCTCCACGGATTATGTCTTTGATGGATGCCAGTCTCGCCCCTATCATGAATTTGATCGTACTAATCCTCATTCGGTCTACGGGCAAAGTAAGTTGGCCGGGGAGCAAGAAGTGCAAAAGACGAATCCACGAAATTATATCATCCGAACGGCTTGGCTTTATCATGTGATCGGAAAAAATTTTCCTCTCACGATGTTACGATTGGCTAAACAGGAACAGGTTCGGGTGGTGAGCGATCAATTTGGATCTCCGACGTATGCTCCTCATTTGGCTAAAGCGGTCTCTCGTTTAATTGAAACCGAATCATATGGCACTTTTCATTTGGCCGGATCTGGAGGAACGAGTTGGTATGATTTTACTCAAGCGCTCTATCAGGCTTCTGGCATTCAAACCGCCGTGATACCCATCACGTCTGCAGATTATCCCTTACCCGCGCCTCGCCCAGCGTATTCGGTTCTGACATCTTTGCAGGATCCAGCCATGACCTTACCGCCATGGGAAGAAGGAGTTCGGGATTTTACCACTCAACTGAAAGAGATTAAGACGTGATGGTGTTCTATTTTTTTAAACATATGCAATGGAGCCTGCTCTAACGTATGGGATATGTCGAAGCAATCGTCTTAGCCGTCATTCAAGGACTGACTGAATTTTTACCTGTCTCCTCTTCTGGCCATTTAGTGATGGCGCAGCATTGGTTTGGGCAATTCAGCGAAGAAAATTTACTGTATGATGTCATGCTCCATATGGCAACGGTTACCGCGATCATTCTCTATTTTTGGCATGATCTTCTCACGTTAGCGAAAGGCTATGTGGGGTTACCCACCGAGGCGGGGAGTATGTTCCAGGGCTGTGAACGTCAGACCATTCATTATGTGTTATTGGCCTCCGTCCCCACGGCGATCATTGGTTTAGGTGTGCAGTCTATTGGAATTGAAACATTGGCACAGCCATCGCTTGTGGCAGTCATGTTTTTAATCACCGGTGTGATCCTGTGGGTGACTCGAGACGGGACTTCAGATCGGACGGCGAAGGACATGAGGGCTCGAGACGCACTGCTGATTGGGATAATCCAAGGTGCAGCCGTCTTCCCGGGAATTTCTCGTTCGGGTTCTACCATCGCTGGAGGCATGTTTCTGGGGTTGGACCGTGAGCTCGCGGCGCGTTTTTCCTTATTGATTTCGATGCCGGCAATTGTTGGGGCCACCCTACTCGAACTCATCAAAGTTTTAGGTGATGCCCATGATGCACTTGAAGTCTATTTGGTGGGAATGGCGGTGGCGGCGCTGGTTGGATATTGGTCGATCGGGGTGATTCTTCGGTTGGTCCGTCACAATAATTTTTATTTATTTTCGTATTATCTCTGGCCACTGGGAACGAGCATTCTCCTCTGGGGAGTATTTAAATCCTGAATGACGTTTTCACGAGATTGTCGTCCTGGGGTCCGTCCCATCTTCCGGTAGGTTCTCTTTATTGAGCATATCTCTTGTCCATCTCGATTCAGGATGAAAATTCCTCCGTCTCATATTTCCTCCTAGGCTATTCAAAAACACTGACTTTGCATGGCATCAGTCGCATGGGAAGCTGAAATTGGCCATACGACATCTTCGATCGACCCATAATTCAGATGCCTCAAACTTCTCATCTCCTGCCGGACTCTGAGTCAGGCTCATTCAAAAAACTTTATTTTTCTTCTTACCTGACTGCGCTGTGCCTGATGGTATGCTTGTCTGGGTTTGCTCTGCTTCTGTGGAGTGTCTCTTCTTCTGATATCATGCCGGAATCATTGACGGCTAGTCGTGATTTAGAGCGACTGGCCAGTCGCATCTTGGGTTTGGAGGCACGGCTCTCTGATCTCTCGAATGTTGAGAAAAGCCTCTATCATTTTTGGTGGGAAGATCGTCACACTCAAGAACAACTTCGCCACTGGTATGCAGAAATTCCGCAAGATAGACGCAGTCGATTAGATCAACTGTATATGGGAATTTTCGATGGCGAAGCGATGTTGAGAGCAAATCGACTGGAGTCACTACAGGTGGGGATGCCTGTCATTCAGCAGACTGTAGTATTTCAGCAGATACTCGATGCCGTATATTTTGAGAGAAATGCAACAGGTGTGGATTATGCTGGTTTACAAGCGCTGTTAGCTGAAGAGGTCCCCGCCAATTGGTTTTATTTTCAATTGGCGCGACGGTTAGCCAGTCAATCTGGTGATCAGCACTTACGAGAAAACTTCCAAATTCAATTTCAACAATTGACTGATCTTCAATTGTGGAAGTGGCGAGGGTTGATCATTGTTGAGTGCCTTCTAGGAGGAATAGGATTGATGTGTGTCGTCTATATGGTCGTCATGCGGTTCAAGTTGTGGCAGCTTCAGAGTGAAGGAGCGAGCATTCAGCGGGAATCAATTTGGACCTTTCATGAAGGCGTGGCTGTGTTAGCTCGAGGAGGAGCGTTGTCAATTCTTCTCATTCTCCTCATGGCTGCAGTTCCGCATGGAATGACTATTTTGGAGGATTACGGTTCCCTTTTACTGTATATCCCCACTGTGGCAATGGCCATTGTCTTGCTGTGTTGGCCAAAAGAACAATCGCTTTTAGGTGTGCTTGGTTGCCATAATTTTTTTCAACGCATCACATCTTCTCTCCCGCTTTTATTGAGTGCCATGGCCTTAGGACTCGCGGGTGAATGGCTTATTATGCTTGGCGGTGATGCGTTTGGGATATCCGTCCATTGGACAGAATGGTTTCTTCCGCAATTGGTCTGGGGCAGCCAGGTGGAATTACTGAAAACTTCCCTTGAAGTGGTTGTCCTTGCTCCATTTTTTGAGGAGATAATTTTTCGAGGAATTGTTTTTTCAACGTTACGCGCTAAATTTGGTTTTTTTCTCTCTCTGATTGGGAGTGCTGGAATATTTGCCTTGGCTCATGGATATGGGCCAATCGCCTTTCTCTCAGTTTTTTGGAGCGGAATCTTGTGGGCGTGGTTGTATGAGAGAACTGGAAGTATCGTTCCTGGCATGTGTGCCCATGCTATCAATAATGGGTTGGTCGTCTATTTTCTCGTGGCGCTTTTTCGATAAGACGCGACGCACTAAGATGCGCCTCTCTCAATATCATCCAACGCTTGGAAGAGATCTGGGAAACGAAAGGTGTATGCTAACTCGGTTTGCAATTTCTGAATTGATATCTGTTTGCCCGGGTTTGGTGATGTCGTTAGAGCAGGTATCGGGATTTGCCATGTTGATGACGCAACAGCACAAATTTCATTCCAGGTTCGTGGACAACCATCACTCGCTAAATACGTGCTTTCATCGGAAGCCTGTTCGATGGCTTGTAGGCAAATGGCGGCGGCGTCTTCGACGTGAAGCAGATTGACCCATTTTCGCGTGTTCTGAATCTTCCCTTTTCTGATCCAATCAAACACATGTCGTCCTGGTCCGTAGAGTCCAGCTAGGCGAATAAGCACGGCTCCAAACGTCGTGCGTAGATACTCCTCTGTCTGGACACGTGGGAGATCTGTCTGGAGCGGAGAGTCCTCGGTAATGGGATGACCCTCTGGTACATAGGCAGAGGTGCTCCCCATGACGAGCAGTCGACCAGTCTGTCGCGTGCGAGTCATCATAAATTCTTTAACAAGGTTAAAGGGCACAGCAGGAAAACACCAAAGAAGGTGTGCCGGGTCGGGGATGGTTGACCACGTGCTGGCTTGGGTGAGATCAAACTGTAAACGGTGTTCAGGAGAGATGTCACGCAATTGGTCTTGAGGGTTGCGGCTTGTGGCGAAGACTTGCCACCCTTTTTCGAGAGCTTGTTGATAGACCCGAAAGCCGGTATAACCTGCCCCGAGAATGACAAGTGGGTGGGGTTGCGGTGCCGATTTTGGTGCGAGAGAAGCGGTCAAAATGGTGGATCTTAGGAAGTCGGATAGATATCGAGGGATGCAAGGCTTTGACGATATTCACCGTTCAATTCATAATTATCGTTCTTGGTCTGAGATATAATGTTGTGCATAACGAGAGTAATTTGATGCCGACTCTTTGATCCAGAGTAACTCCTCATCTGTGAGCGCACGTTTCACTTTAGCTGGAGATCCCATGATGAGGCTTTTTGAAGGAATTTGAGTATGCTCCGTGACCAAACTGCCTGCACCGATAATGCAGTCTTCTTCCACTACTGCACCGTCCATGATGATTGATCCCATGCCCACGAGCACCCGATCATGAATCGTACATCCATGCAAGATGACACGATGTCCTATAGTAATATCATCCCCGAGTGTTAAGGGATACGTATCGTGTGAGACATGAAGGAGAGAAAGGTCTTGGATGTTTGTTCGATGCCCGATTCGAATGAAATGCACATCTCCACGGACAACGGCATAAAACCAGATGCTAGAGTCTGAGCCAATGACCACATCTCCAATGACCATGGCCGTGTCTTCAATGAAGGTGTTGGCTGCGACAACGGGAGCGACACCCCGATAAGGCTTCAACATGAGTGCAATCCTTTGGTTGCAGAACGAATACTGCGTATCAATCGACGGCCTTTCAAAACTGAATGAGTATGGCACAGATGACCAAAAGAGTCAGCGCGCTTAGGATGGTGAGATACATCGTGACGCTTCGGTCCGTGGCCCAGTCGGTTTGCCAATTTTGCGGAAAAAGCGCCTCTTTGTTTGCTTGCCAACCCTTATCATAGAGACCAATGGCTCTTTCCAATTCTATTAATTGCTGCTTGGCCATCCGATGTCGTTCTGCATGCTGGAGTATGAAATAGGCGAATAGCCCAGAGAATAATCCCACACCTGAAATCGCGAGCCATCGAATAGAAGGCGGTGTGGCTTCCCAGATGGTCAACGGAAGCAGGGCAACAAGCGAGAGGAATAAGAGGGTACTGGCAAAAGCTGTCAGCTGTATCATGTGTTCACGTCGTTTGAAAACTTCATCTTTGAAAATCGGATAGAGTACACGGAATATTTCCAACTGTGTATCAGTTGATTCCATTGTGGCTAAACGCGAATAGTGCGTTCGTTTGCTTTCACTCATGAGGAGCTCTTCAGATAATGAACCATCCATTTGGCCAGATGATTCGTCATGAGCCGAAATTCTTCAGGTTGGCCAAATTGATGGCCCGCTCCTTGAATTAATTTTAGTTGTTTTGTCGTGGTGAGTGAGGTCAGTAAGCGGTCAATTTGCGGTCGTGGAATGAGTTCATCTTGATCACCATGAACGATCAATGTGGGTATCTGTATGTGTGGGATGACGGCATATGCATCATACGTCAGACATTCTTCATAAAAACGATAATGCAAGGGAATAGGTGAGCCATCACCAACGATATTGGGTATCTGGTTGGTCGATTTCCAGTTTGCCATGGCTTCTTGTCCAAATTCCAGACGCAAGGATTCTGCAAAATCCACGACTGGGCATTTGAGTCCTAACGCAAGGAGGCCGTCTAGCCTAGGAGCTGAGAGAATCGAGAGTAATCCACCAAAGCTTGATCCAACGAGTCCGAGTCGATCCATGCCACGCTCTTGCAACATGTGAAAAGCCGCATCGAGTTGGTCTTCACAATGCTTGAGGCTCAGGCTGGAGAACTGCTCCTGAGTCTCTCCCATTCCATACCAATCAAAGCGAAACGTCGCAATCCCTTGAGGTACGAGCAGCTCAGTGAGTCGTCGATTGGTGCGGCTCTGTTTATCAGACAGAAAGCCATGACAGAGAATGACGCCAAGATTTGTTGGTGTGGAGGGCGTAGCCAATATGCCAATAGTTGAGAGACCAGAGGAATGCCAAAACGCCACGGACGTTTCAATGATCTGCTCTTTTTCATTGCCAGTGTCCACGGGTTTTTACTTTGGCAAAAAGTAGAAATGGTCCGTTGGCCCATGGCCTTGTCCAAGCGAGAAGCCATGGCGTATGGCTTCTGTCGTGTAGGTCTTAGCCGCTTCAATGGCATCAGCCATAGGCTTTCCTTTTGTAAGCTCTGCCGCAATAGCTGATGCCAAGGTGCACCCGGTGCCATGTGTATTCTTCGTCTGAATATAATCTGCTTTAAACATTCGAAAGAATCGACCGTCATAGAGGAGATCCGTGCCAGGTTGTTCGTGCAAATGTCCGCCTTTAATCAAGACATGTTGGCAACCAAGTTGATGAATGATTTTTGCTGCGTTTCGAGCCTCGGCAAGAGTCTTAATTGTGATGCCAGATAACACTTCTGCTTCGTGAATGTTAGGCGTGATCAAAGTCGCTTGAGGGCACAGTGTGTCCTTAAGCGCAGAGATTGCCTCATCTTCAAGGAGTCTGTGGCCACCTTTCGCCACCATCACTGGGTCCACAACAAGATGTTCTATATTTTGAGTTGCCAGTGTATGACTCACCGTCTTGATAATTTCTGTCGTAGCCAGCATGCCAGTCTTGATGGTCTTGACCGGGATGTCGGAAAATATTGCATCAAGTTGGGCTTGAATGATGGAGGAAGGGAGATGAAAGACTGATGAAACTCCACATGTGTTTTGGGCCGTAATTGAAGTGAGGACCGACATGCCGAAGACGCTGTTTGCAGACAGAGCCTTAAGGTCAGCTTGAATGCCAGCGCCTCCGCTAGGATCAGAGCCGGCGATCGTCAGAACGGGTTTTTTCATGATTGTGTCCAGTTCGTAACAAAGGAAAAAATGGATTGAAGTCTACCATGGCCTTTCAGTGGTATCAAAAATGAGAGGTGCGGAGATTAAAATTGAGAATAGTCTGTCTATTGAAGAGAAGGGAAAAGGGCATAGATATAGGAATTTTCTCTTGACATAAGTTTCTAGATCTTTCATTGTGGTTATGTATATGCCCTCTGGGTTTCGTTTTTTTAACCCAAACACCTCTTTCATGGATCCTAATCTCCCCGCGAGCACATCTTCCCGCGAGCCGCTTGAAATCCTTCGAAAGCAAATTGGAGATCTGCATCTGTCTCTCCGTTTGTCGCAGAATCAGACGGATGTACCCTTACAGCAGGAATTTATTGGTTTGCAAGAGCTCGTTGATCATGCCGTGTTTGGGATGTATCGCAGTTCAATCGAGGGACAGTTTGTCACGACAAACCAAGTCATGGCCCAATTTTTTGGATATACCTCTCCTCAAGAAATGATGCAGTGTGTAACCGATATTGAAACCCAACTCTATGTGGAACCACACCGACGCAACGAGTGGCAACATTTGTTTCAACATCAAGAAATCGTAGGCCCTGTCGTCTGGCAAGGGCGTCGAGCCAATCATGAGTCCATGTGGCTGGAAGAATATGCGCGAGTGATACGAGATAGCCAAGGCCAGCGTATAGGATATGAGGGAGTGTTGTTAGATGTGACAGCTCGATATAACCAAGAGTCGTTGCCTGAAGCAGTTGGGAAGAAGGTCAAAGAGGTGAGGAAGCCAGGTGTGCCTGACAGCCGCAAGACGAAGGATCAGCTCCGCCACGAACTTGCTGAGGCCCAACGTCAGATTGCGACATTGCGTGAACAGCTTGATCGTTTTCAAGTTGCCGCAATGGGCTCTCAAGAAGGTTTCTGGGAATGCCATCTACTGCCGGATACATCTTGGGAGTCTCCTGAGACTCCCACTTGGTACTCTGCGCAATTCATGGCTCTCTTGGGATTTGAAGAGCATGAGTTTCCGCCTGTGTCGGGATCATGGGCATCACGCATTCATCCCGAAGATGTTCCCCATGTGTTTCAAGCTTTGAGAAATCATATTGAAAATCATGTGCCCTATGATGTGGAATCTCGCCTGAAGACGAAACAGGGTGAGTATCGGTGGTTTAAAGGAAAAGGGCGGGCCATTTATGATGAGCAGGGAACATTTATTCGCGGCGGAGGAACCATTCGCGATATCACGGAGCAAAAGGAATCAGAGCAAGCGGTTAAACGAAAGCACGCGTTACTCACAACAGTGGTTGAGGGAACAAGCGATATTATTTTTGTCAAAGACCATGAAGGTCGATACTTGTTAGTCAATTCAATGGGAGCACGAATTATAGGATCTTCGATTGAAAAGATGATTGGAAGAACAGATAGGGAGATATTTCCTGAGGGCAGTCATACGCTTTTTACCCAACATGATGAAGATGTGATTTGCAGTAAAACTCCGAAATCATTCGAAGTTGATGTGGCAGATGCAGGGGCTGTTATCCGTACATTTTTGGTGACCAAGGAAATTTTTGTACAAACGGAAGAAGGGCTTGAAGGGCTGTTTTGTATTGCTCGAGATATCACATTCCGAAAAGCCACGGAATTAACGATTCGAGAACGAGAAAAACGATATCGAGCTATTATGGACAATGCCTATGATTTGATCGCCGAAGTCGATGAATCCGCCACGTTTTTATATGTCAGCCCAAATTTTGAAGCCGTGTTGGGTTATGCCCCTTCGAAATTAATTGGGTCAAACATTTTTTCCTTCGTACATCCTGAAGATCTTGAAGATGTGATGAAAGAATTTACACAGGGTATGCAGAATGCGGGATCGGGTCGTTCGATCTATCGCTATCGGCATCGAAATGGAGAATTTCGTTGGTTCGAAAGTACGGGGCGGATGTTTCAGACTGCTCTGGGTGATCTTCGAGGGGTGGTGGTGTCTCGTGATATTACCGATCGAAAAAAGTCTGAAGAAGCCCTAGAAGCCATTGTACAGGGAACTGTCGCTCCCGGAAGCCCAAACTTTTTCAAGAATCTTGTTCGTCAATTGGCGGATGCTCTTCAGGTGCCAATGGTGTTTTTAGCGGAACGCGTTGAAGAGAGTTTTCCGATTGTCCATGGGGTGGCCTTTTGGCATACAGATCATTTTGAAGAGAAATTTGAATATAATTGTCTCGAAGGACCTTGTGAGAAAGTGTTTGAGGGACATCCGGTGTATTTCTCTCAAGGAGTTCAAGCACGGTTTCCGAAGAATCCCACAGTGAAAAATCTTAACATTGAGAGCTATTGCGGAACGCCGCTTTTCAATTCAGAGGGGAAGATCGTTGGCAACTTGGCGATCATGGATCTCAAGCCTCTGAGCGTGAATGCACAAGACCAGTCATTATTACAGATCTTTGCGGCTCGAGCAGGGGCTGAACTCGAACGGAAGCGGGCTCAAGATGCCTTACAAGACAGTGAAGAGCGATATCGAGCTCTCTATGACGAAGCCCCACTGATGTATTTCACGGTTGATGTCGATCTCAAAATTTTGTCAGTGAATCAATTTGGTGCAAAGATGTTGGAATATGAACGTGAGGATCTTGTGGGGCAGTCGGTGAAAATGGTGGTTGATCCAGAGGATCAAGAACTATTCTGCCAAGAGATTAAGGAGTGTTTTATCTCTGTGAATCAGGCCTCTCAAAAGATTTTCCGAAAAGTTAAAAAAGATGGAACGCGACTCTGGGTGCGAGAAACCTGCCGATCTATTGTCGGTCCGAATCAAGAGCCAATGTTGTTATTGTCGTGTGAGGATATTTCTGAGCAAAAGCGTGTGGAAGTTGCATTGGCGCAGAGTGAAAAGCAACTTCGGCATACTCAGAAAATGGAAGCGATTGGCACCTTGGCCGGTGGGATTGCCCATGACTTTAATAATATATTGGGGGCGATTCTCGGCTATTCAGAACTTGCGCTGACGCAGGCCAAGCAAGAGCCGAAATTAACGTCCTATTTAAGTGAGGTGTTAACCGCAGGCCATCGGGCCAAAGAACTTGTGAAGCAAATTTTGGCTTTTAGTCGTCAGTCTGATCAAGAACGGGAAGCCGTTGATCTGAATAAGATGGTGGAAGAAGCCCTCAAGATGGTGCGAGCGACACTTCCAACTACGATTGAAATTCGATCGACCTTAGCGAGCGATTCAGCCGTCGTGTTTGCTGATGCCACGCAAATGCACCAAGTCATTATGAATTTGTGTGCTAATGCCGAATTTTTTATGAGAAAAACGGGAGGGGAGTTGATTCTGAATGTCAGATCAATTGATTTGACGGAGGATTCGAGTCAGGCATTTCCTGATTTGAACCCTGGCACTTACTTGCAATTGACTATTCAAGATTCAGGACAAGGAATGTCTCCTCAAGTATTAGAAAGGATTTTTGAACCATTTTTTACGACAAAGGGTTTAGGTGAAGGCACAGGGTTAGGATTGGCCGTCGTGCATGGAATTATTGTGGGTCATGGAGGGCATATTGCTGCTTCAAGTGTAGTGGGGCATGGTACCACTTTTACGGTGTTGCTTCCTCGGTTAGATGTCGTTCTCCCTGCTCTAATGACGAATGTCGTCGAGTGGCCTCAAGGCCAGGGTAAAATTTTGTTTGTTGATGATGAAGACGTATTGGCAAGGTGGGGAGAGCAGGTATTAACACATTTGGGCTACACTGTTGTCACCAAAACAAATCCACACGAAGCCGTTGCGCTCTTTCACAAGCACCCGGATCAGTTTGATGTGGTGGTGACGGATCAAACGATGCCGACCATGAGCGGAGAAACTTTGGCAAAGGCATTGCTCGAGATTCGTCACGATATTCCTATTGTGTTGTGCACTGGGTTTAGTCACACCATGTCTCAGGAAAAAGCCAATCAACTTGGCCTCAAGGGGTTTCTGATGAAGCCTGTTAATGGGGCAGGGCTCGCGAAAACCTTGCAGGACGTACTCGAGAATCGTAAGTGAGCAGTCGATGTTTTTTTCATTTGATTTCTCTTAGTGCAAGCTCTGAGTTTCATCCCACCGTTTTCTCCGCAGTCACACTCGAATAACTCTTGATAGTCAAATGCTCTCTCTGTTCCCCGCAACAATTTGTGGGGGGCTGTGAGTTATTTCTTGTAAAATCCAGCTACGTCTATCATGGCAATCATCATCCGTACTCAAATGCATACCCAGATTCAGTAAGTATACAAATGCCAGATGCAATCCTTGCAGGTCTCACTTTTTGATGTCAGATGATGTGCTAAAGGTTTGTGTGCAAGACATGACAATCGGTTTTACTGTGGGGAGTCGTTTTGCAGTGTGAAGGTAGGTTGTGTTTGCTCTTCCCTACAATGCTGAGTCTGCATTTGGTGCATTTCCTGATGGATGTCAGGAAAGCGGGGATCAGGCGATTTACGCTGGAGAAGATTTGAGAGAAAGGGGAGGGTGTAAATCGAATTTAGCGACCCAATCAACGGCATAGCAGAGTTCTTGAAAATCTAAAGGTTTTTCGAAGACACGATATACCCCATTTTTAAACGCACGGAGCCGGACAGGGCTGGATAGCTCCGCCGTCATAAGGAAGATAGGAAGAATCTCATTGGGGAACTCATATTTCACCTGTTCAATAAATGTGAGCCCATCCATCTTCGGCATGTTATTGTCAGTGATGATGATCGAGATAGGTTCTTGCCGCAACATGTCGAGTCCAACGAGCCCATTTTCAGCCTCCACGCAGACGTAACCACGTCGTTCAAGAAATTCTTTCAGGCAGGAACGGTGGAGCTCATCATCGTCAACGAGCAAAATGCGCTCCTGACTCACAATCGTGACTGGGGCGGGCTCTACTGTTGAGGATTGAGTGAGACTAAAAATATCCATGATTATCGTATCCCTGAAGTTCGCTTCCCCTTAATAAAATGGTGGCGGAGGGACCATTGGGAAGGTGGCTGATGAGGAAACAAGAATCCGGGTGCGGTCGGAATCACAGTTTCCCTAAAGACCAGTCCCTCCGCCGTGGACGGTTTAACCGTTTCTATTGGATGAAAATGGCATGCCCATTTTTTCTGACAACAGCCTGAAGAGAGTCTCCGGGTTGCTTGGCTGATTGAGGAACTGTGGTATCGGATCCAATATGAATCCGGCGTTGCTTGCTAGCGAGATCTTCTACGACCCAAAACTCTCCATCGATATTCAGCAGCTTTCCTTCCAATATGTAGGACCCATTGGAGCCTGGTTTCGCCTCAACGGTGTTGCCAGGAATTTCTTTGACTGTTTCTCCTCCTAAGGCAGGAAAGAGAGGTGAAAAGATGAAGACAACAACAAAAATGAAAACATGAATTGAGTAGGTCATGGAAACCCTCACGGAATAAAAAGAAAAAAGCGACTTATGAAGACCCAAATGCAAAGGATGTTCCAAGAACGATGATGTAAGAAAAATACTGATAAAACAGAGAGTTATCTGCAAATATGGGAGAGGCTTCGATGAGGGTCGTGAAGGAAGAATCCTACAGGCTTAGGAAAAGCCCTTCACGGTTTGAGCAAGTAAAAATAAGGCTTTTGAGGGTGAGGCATATGTTTCCCTATGAGAATAAATTATATGCGTGATCAAGTACGACGTACTTGCAAAAGATACTAATAAGGACTATACTAATAAGTACTATAAGAATACAGTCCCTGACGAAAAACATGAGGAAATTCAATGGCAATTCGTGATTACAAAGATGATTCGTTTTTAAGTCTCCTGCGCCCTCTGGTTGAAGCGTATCTGGCTTTTTATCGAGTAGGGAATCGGCATATTCAATCATTAGGATTAACTCCTGGGCAATTTGATGTCATCGCGGAATTAGAAGGAACAGAGGGACTTACGTGTGCTGAATTGGCAGAGCATACGTTGACCACGAAAGGAACACTGACAGGCGTGTTAGACCGTCTAGAGTTAAAAGGGTTGATTCAGCGCGGGGATGTGAGCGGAGATCGTCGAGCGACCAAGGTCCAGCTTACACCAAAAGGCGCAATCCTATTCCAGCAAGTCTTTCCGGTACATGCGGAATACATGCGTCCGTTCTTCGCTCAAGCATTGAATGAGTCAGAAGTGCAAGTGGCGAAGCAGTTACTCCGTCGAATTCGAGATAGCTTCAATGATCCCATAAGACAGTCGAGCATCGGCTCGCAGCCTACGGAGTATTCATCGATTGATACGAGTACAACATAGACAAGGCCTCCCATATCGAACCATGAGCGCGATGAGACCAACTCAGGGTGAGATGCAATGGTGCAAGATAGCTCACAGATGTGTGTTGAGAGAGAATCGATGCGTACGTCATTCGCAGGAAAACATGAAAGGGATGAATAGCATGAAGGCGCACTACGTAGGACATGTGGTGTTTTACGTCAAAGAGCTTGAGCGATCACTCGCGTTCTACAGGGACATTGTGGGGTTTGAAGAAGTAGGAAAAGCCTTAGGTGGTAGAGCCGTTGCTTTGACGTCAGGGCGAACACATCATGAAATTCTTCTCATTGAAGTGGGGGAAGCGCCAGCTCCACCATCGGGTATGAGGCGAGGGTTCTATCACATTGGCATCAAAGTTGGTGACAGTCTTGAAGAACTTCGTACAGCGAAAAAAGAGCTTGAAGCAAACGGAGTCCAAATTTCTGGTATGAGCGATCACACGGTTAGTCAAAGCCTCTATCTTTATGACCCGGATGCTAATGAAGTAGAGCTGTATGTAGATGATCCGAGCGTCGACTGGAAGAGAGATCCACAATCGGTGTTAGCTCCAATCAAGCCCCTCAATATGTAAGGGAAAGAATACTATTGAGCTTGCAAATGAGAAAGTCAGAGAAGTCTGTTCCCAACTGAAGCGTCAGAAAAAAATTGAAAGGAGAATTGAACATGGCTGTTCAAGTGTATGGAGTGAATCATGTTGTGATTGAAGTGGATGATGCGCAAAAGGCGGTGGAATTCTATTCAGATGTGTTCAATTTGAAAATGCTGAGAGGCGGGGAAGGTGCCGCCTGGTGTCAACTCGGTGAACATCAATTTCTTGCTATTTTCGAAGTGGCAGAAGTATCACCTGATCGAATGAAGCATTTTGGGATAATGGTTCGTGATGAAGCACAGGTTGAGGAGGTCCGTCAAAAATTGACGAAGAAATATGGACTGAAAATAGCATCTGAAGATGGCTGTGATTTTCGAGATCCTTGGGGCAACCGAATTCAAGTCGTTGATTTACACGATGAATCTCTGGTGTGGTTGCTCCCGTACCGTGAGATTCAGGACACGGGAATAACCTTTGACGCTAAAAGTTCGTAGTCGGAAATGGTCTTGTACCGACCCTCTCAGTATCAGGGAGAGGGCTCGGGCGTACGACGTTTGTTGTAAATGGAATCTTGGGGAACACAAAGAATAAGGGTGAGGTGAATATGATGACGACACAACTGAGAAAAGTGAAAACAATCATCGAACCGACTCCTGTTGTTGAGGGGGCCGGCGTGCGGCTCAAGCGAAGCCTGGGTGGCGAGCAATTGAGTTATCTTGATCCCTTTTTGCTCTTTGATCATTTTGGGTCACCCAATGCAGAAGATTATGAAGCAGGGTTTCCGATGCATCCGCACCGCGGAATTGAAACAGTGACCTATATGTTGGCGGGGGAAGTAGAACATAGGGACACTCTGGGAAATTCTGGAAGCATTGGGGCCGGCGATGTGCAATGGATGACAGCAGGAGGTGGAATCCTTCATGAAGAAATGCCCCAAGTGCGTCCAGAGGGCAATGGAGGATTTCAGCTCTGGGTCAATCTTCCCGCCAGGCTCAAAATGTCGCAGCCGCGCTATCAAGATATCCCATCGCAAAAAATACCTGAGGTCACGACCGAGGACGGATCGAAAATTCGAGTCATTGCCGGAAACGTAGAAGGAACGGAAGGCGGCATCACTGGCATCGCAGCCAATCCTACTTATTTGGATGTCCGTATTCCTCCTGGTCGATCCTTTACCCAACCTGTTCCACAAGGGCACGCAGCTTTTGCCTATGTATTTGAAGGATCGGCGACTTTTGTGGAGGATGAGAACGGTTCACAGCAACACATTGCCCAGACTACTTTGGTTGTGTTGGAGGATGGAGATCTGGTCAAGATTGTGGCTGGTGAAGAAGCTGCTCGGTTGTTACTCATTTCCGCTAAACCCTTGGGTGAACCAATTGCTCGCTATGGTCCCTTTGTCATGAATACCAGGGACGAAATTGAACAGGCGTTACGAGATCTCAAACAAGGGACTTTTATCTGGCAAGAAGAGGTTCGATCATGACGCTGGCCCAATTCCCTCAAGAACAAACAGAAGATGGACATTATGATCGTCAAGAAGATGCCTTTCGTGATTGGGTGACGGATGATGGAAGTTCCGACCATCCCTCAGCCAAAGGACGCTATCATTTGTATGTCTCATGGGCCTGTCCATGGGCGCACCGTACGACTATTGTTCGGAACCTCAGGCAACTGGAGGATGTGGTGGGCATGACGGTCGTCGATCCTATTCGAGATGATCGCGGATGGGCATTTCGGGAGGGCCCTGGGCATAGCATTGATCACATCAATGGGTTCAAATTTTTGAGTGAGGCCTATATTGCCACTCGTCCGAGTTTTCAATCGCGAGTGACGGTGCCGGTGTTGTGGGACACCGAAACCCGGAAAATTGTCAGTAATTCCGATGACGATATCATGCGAATGTTGAATGAAGTATTCAAGTCATTCACGGAGAGCCCTATTGATTTGTATCCGACAGATCTAAGGCAGGAGATTGATGAACTGAATGTGTTTATTTATGAGAAGGTGAACAACGGTGTGTATCGGTCAGGGTTTTCCACGACGCAGCAGGCTTATGAACAGGCGGTGGTAGAGTTATTTGACGCACTCGACCACCTGGAAAACCGGCTTTCCACTCAGCGATATCTCTTTGGCCAACGGATTACCGAAACAGACTGGCGTTTGTTTGTGACACTCATTCGTTTCGATGCGGTGTATCATGGGCACTTCAAGTGCAATATCCGCCGTATTGTGGATTATCCCTATCTCTTTGGGTATCTCAAGGATTTGTATCAGCAGCAAGGTATTCCAGAAACGGTAAATTTCGATCATATCAAACGCCACTACTACATCACGCATGATGACATTAATCCCACGGGGATTGTCCCGCTGGGTCCCGATCAAGATCTTCTCGCTCCGCATGGTCGAGAACGATTATAGAGGGCTGAGCATTGTTCCTTATTATCAATACCTAAATGAAAAGGAGAGTGAATGATGAGTATTAATACCCAGGTTCAAGCTGTTATTGATGGAATTTTAACAGGGAAAATTCTCGAAACCTTTGATGTCTACTACGCGGACGATGTCGTCATGAGTGAAAATGGAGCAGAAGCGCGGGTCGGTAAATCGGTGAATCGAGAATATGAAATAAAATTTTTGGACAATATCCTGGAGTTTCACGGCGGGCAGGTTGGCCGTGTGATCGTCGATGGCGATCATGCGGCAGTGGAATGGTCGTTTGATATCACGTTTAAGGACGGCAATCGAGTGAAGATGCAGCAAGTCGCCGTCCAAACATGGAAAGACGGGAAAATCATCAGAGAAGATTTTTATCACGGATAAATAGAGGAGACCGTCATCGTGGAAATTGTCCACCAAGAGCAACTTGGAGCATGGATTCGGTTTGGCGGTAAGCTCGTAAGGCTTGGAAATACCCTCGTTGCGTGCTCAGGATGCGACGGCGGGCTTCGATAAGAAAGATGCTGTTGAGTTGCATTGTGGAATAAAAGCGTTCGACATAGGAAAGGGCGTTTTGTTGGGCGACGAGCATTTTATCGCGAAATAATTGAGCATGGGTTTCGTGGAAGGTGAGTTCTCCTAACAGGCTTTGAATTTCTTGCTTAGCCGTGAGTTCGGTCGCTTTCAGATGTTGTTGGGCTTGACGTAATTGAAATTCTGCTCGAGCAATACCTCCTTGGTTTTGATTGAAGATGGGAATTTGCAGGACGAACAGAGGGCCGATGCTCTTTTCCTTATCTAATTCTCTGGTGTAATTGCCTCCGAGTCCCACATCACCAAAGATTTGGGCTTTCTGCCAATCCAATAGTCGGCGGGTTTGCAAAATTTGTAGGCGATTGAGCTGCAAATCAGTACGATGGTCTAGGGCAAATTCCCAGCCCTGTTCCGGTGAGAGGGTTTGTAAGGGCATCTTTTCAAGATCACCAATTATCTTGATCTTGGATAATTGAAGAGGGTCTAGCCCGAGAGTTTCGACTATACGCGCACGGGCAGTGATGAGACTCGATTGTATTCTAGCTTGGTCAACTTGCCCGTCAAATAAGACGTTTTCCGCCAGATAAATATCTAAATCATTAACTAACCCCGCATGAAATCTCACCTGAAGTTCCTCTATCGTGGTTTGAAACAGGGCAATATTTCTTGATAGGAATTCGTCCATGGCTTGTTGAAGGAGGAGTTCGTCAAAGGCGTCCCGCGCTGTAGCAGCGGTGTGCAGGATTTCTTGGATGACTAATTGGGTCGTTCGAAATACTTCGATTTCCGCCACCTTGCGTTGTAACGGCACGTTCCACAGATCCGATATTCTGAATAAGAGATCGAGTTCGATACCTGTTCCACTTCCCTCTTTAGTAGGAATGCGAAACAGAGCTCCTAGAGAGGGGTTTGTGTAGAGCCCCGCTTGGACGACATCAGCGCGAGAAATGCCTAAGGATTGGAAGGCGGCTTGGAGCTGTTGGTTATTCAATAAGCTAATGCGTATGGCCTCTTCACGTGTGACCCCATCCTGTAAAAGTTCATCAACCATGGCGTTGGTTTGTGCCTGCTCTTCTGCAGTGTGCTGCCAGGCGATGGGATACCCCGTTCGCACCAGACTTTCTTCCTGCAGCTTGGCATGATCTTTCTGTACATTGACCGTCGAACATCCAGATAACCACAACCCGATAAGCAGAATAGGCAGGAGCGTTTTGTTCATGGCGTACGTTCCTGTTGTTGGGAAGGGTGGCGCCATTCGGCCTCTGGATCTGTTGGATTGACATGGACGAGAGTAAACATTCCACCATGGGGCATGATGCCCATGGGAGCGTCGGCCATGGCATTCATCACATGGTGTAAGCGATGACAATGCATTCTCCATGCTCCGGGGTTCCATGCCATAAATTCAACATCGCGCGTGGTTCCCGGTGGAACATTGATGGTTGAGCCACGCCATTGGGCCACTTCCGGAATAGGTCCGCCTTCCGTTCCCACAACACGCCAGGAATAGCCATGAATATGAATGGGGTGACTCTGCATACTGAGATTGCCAAATCGTATTCGTACACGTGCTCCTTGTTGGACATGCAACGAATCAATGCTGGGGGCAGCTTTCCCATTAAAGGTAAACCAGTTGAAGTCCATCGAACTGATATTCGGATTAGGGTTCCCGGGGGCAAAAGTCCATTCTTGTAGCATGATGGCGAAGTCTTGTTCGGGTCGTAATGAGGCATCTTTGGGATGGACGACCATCATACCACCTAGTCCTAGTGCATCTTGTTTCATAACATTAAAGCCAGTGTGATACATGAAAGTGCCATGTTGATAGAGCGTGAATTCATAGGTGTGCATGCCGCCGGGTGGTGTGGGCGGTTCCGTGACCCCGCCTGCTCCGTCTTGCTCGTTGGGAATTTCTAGGCCATGCCAGTGAATTGATGTTGGTTCGGGCAGTTCGTTAATGAGGATGACCCGAATACGATCGCCTTCTGTCGCCTCAATTGTCGGACCAGGGACTGAGCCGTTGTATCCCCAGACGAGACCCTCTTGAGACGTATGCGTCATCTTGTGGGCCATATTGCCTGTGAAGCGATTCATAACAGGAATGGTGGATTCATCCATCGGCTGCCCATTGGTGAACTCATGCATGAAGGGCTGGGCAATCAGCGTGAAGACTTTTACGCTCCCATCAAGTGTATACCCAAGCGGCGGGACATTGACCGTATTCACTTGTCCCATTTGTGTGCCCATGAGTGAGGGAGGCGTGGTGTAAACTTTTCCTTCTTCAATTCGTGGGGCATGAATCGTTCCGAGAGGGTTGCTCATTTCCATCGTATTCGATGTTGAGGCTTGAGGGCTGGAGTTGGCATGGTGTTTGAGCCTCTCGGTTTCCGCAGAGGCCGGCGAGAAAAGTGAGAGAAGGACAACGGATGTGAATAATATTTCTAATGGGGATGACCAACGTTTGTGCATAATCTGCCTCTTTTTCCCTCAACAATGAATACTCGAATGTCAATCGCGGATTGGAACAGGACAATATGAGGCCAAGGGGCCGGCCTGCTGTGATGGAAGGATTAAATCAGAAACGTAGAAAGAAGAAGATAGAGAGGTGGTCCTTCACCTCGTGAATAGGATGGTGCGGGGTTGAGATGAGCGTAGCTGGCCTGTTTGCCCAGACATACACCCTGAGAAATTTCGGGAAGCAGAATGGTATCGTTCTGCTCATCAGATAGATTTGAGCCCGTGACGAAAGCCTCAAAGCATTCACCAGGGTCATCCATGCCATGATGAGTGGCGTGAGGCGCCGTATCGGCAGACTGTGTCGCCATCGGGCAGAAGAGGCTCAGGCTTCCACATAACAGAAGAAGACTCACACATAAGAGCGAAAGGGACTTCGCCCTAAGAGATGAACAGGAAAACATGTTTATCATTCTATAGCCAGAATCAAATTCAGGCAAATGAGGAACTCTAGAAATAGAACCCTCATTTAGGAGAATGATCTTGCGAAAAAAGTGGAGTAACAAGTAGGGTAGAGTCCTTGTTCGCAGATTCATTCAATACAAGAACAAAGAGGGGTATCTTCATGGGGGAGTTTCAGTACCAGGAATTATTTGAACATGCAGCCGACACGACCACGTACCGTCAGCTCACATCGGATTATGTGTCCACCAGCACATTTGAAGGCAAGGAGATTCTCAAAGTCCAACCAGAAGCCCTGACCTTGTTGGCCCGTGAGGCAATGGATGATGTCACCCATCTCTTGCGATCGAGTCATCTCAAGCAACTGGCCAAAATTTTGGATGATCCAGAAGCCTCGGAAAATGATCGATTTGTCGCCGTCGAACTCCTGAAGAATGCGAATATTTCCGCGGGGCGAGTGTTACCTGGTTGTCAGGATACTGGGACAGCTATCGCTCTTGGATATAAAGGTCAACAGGTTTTTACCAGTGGCGATGATGTAGAAACGATTTCCCGTGGAATCTTTGAAGCTTACGATCAGCGTAATTTGCGGTACTCGCAAATGGCTCCTCTGGACATGTATACCGAGAAAAATACTGGCAATAATTTGCCAGCGCAGATCGATCTCTACGCGAAGAAGGGATCTGACTATCGATTTTTATTTATCGCTAAAGGCGGCGGGTCAGCCAACAAAACGTTTCTCTATCAAGAAACCAAAGCCTTACTGAATCCAACGTCGTTGATGAAATTTGTGGCGGAAAAAATTCGGACATTGGGGACCTCAGCCTGTCCACCTTATCACTTAGCGTTAGTGGTTGGAGGAATGTCAGCAGAGTTCACTTTGAAAACCGTCAAGCTAGCAAGTTGTCATTATTTGGATGATTTGCCCACGTCAGGTAATGCACAAGGTCGTGCGTTTCGAGATCTAGAACTAGAAAAACAAATTTTTCAACTCTGCGCCGAAACCGGCATTGGTGCGCAATTTGGCGGGAAATACTTTGCGCATGATGTCCGTGTGATTCGTTTGCCACGCCACGGAGCTTCTTGCCCTGTAGGCCTGGGCGTGTCCTGTTCAGCAGATCGACAAATCTTGGGAAAGATTACAAAGGATGGTGTGTTTCTTGAGCAGCTCGAAACCAATCCCGCTCAATATCTTCCTGAGGTAATGGAGCAGGATTTAGATGGTGAGGTCGTTAAGGTTGATTTGAATCAACCAATGCCAGAGATCTTAGCTGAACTGCGCAAACACCCTGTAGCCACCAGGCTTTCACTCACAGGTCCTATTGTTGTCGCACGAGATATCGCCCATGCTCGACTCAAGGAGCGACTGGATGCAGGAAAAGGGTTACCCCAATACCTCAAAGATCATGTGGTGTATTACGCGGGTCCTGCTAAAAAACCTGAAGGCCATGCATCAGGTTCGTTTGGCCCCACCACCGCAGGGCGCATGGATTCGTACGTGGACCAGTTTCAAGCCGAAGGCGGGAGCATGATCATGCTGGCCAAAGGCAATCGTTCCAAGCAGGTGCGGGAAGCCTGTGGCAAGTATGGAGGGTTTTATCTTGGCTCAATCGGCGGCCCGGCTGCACGATTAGCCGAACATAGCATTAAAAAAGTCGAAGTCCTGGAATACGAAGATCTGGGTATGGAAGCGGTGTGGAAAATCGAAGTGGAAGATTTTCCAGCCTTTACCGTCATCAACCACGAAGGCAAAGATTTTTACGCCGACCTTGAAAACCAAAAAACTGCAGGTCTTATACAAGTGAATGATAATGGTAAAGAATCAGGAAAGTAAGGTAGTGGGCTACCCTCGCATTGAATGTGCGCCTAGCCTTGTATGCCTTTTCCGCTTTTTGCTTCTTGAGATTTCCAGCATTATTTGGAACTGGGTCAATACATACCTGAATCACGGTCTCATTCTATCCTTCATTGCCCTATCGATGAAGCGCGTAGGGTCTCATGAGAGGCCCAACTGGACAGCCGGGGACACGGGATGTACAATATTACGTACAATTGAAATCAGGGAGTTATTGAAATGGATGCCATTACGTATTCTGCTGCACGAGCCAATCTTGCAAGCACGATGAATCGAGTTTGTGATGATCATGATCCTTTGATCATCACTCGCAATGGAGAGCAATCGGTTGTGATGCTTTCCTTAGAAGATTTTAACGCGCTCGAGGAAACGGCCTATCTCCTTCGTAGTCCTACTAATGCCAGACGCCTTCTTTCCGCTGTCACACAATTAAACGCTGGTAAAGGTGTGAGTCGGAAGCTGCCTAAGTGAAACTGATCTTTGCCGACGAGGCATGGAAAGACTACCTCTATTGGCAGAAACAGGATAAACGCATGGTCGAACGAATCAACAAAATGATCCGCGAAACACAACGTGAACCCTTCGCTGGCTTAGGTAAGCCGGAACCATTGAAACATGCACTTTCTGGATTTTGGTCCCGTCGTATCACAGATGAACATCGTATGGTGTATCGCATAGATGGTGATGCCTTGTTACTAGCCCAACTGCGTTATCACTATTAATGTAAATCTCAGAAAATCATCTTCAGTCTGGTTGAGCGGGGCTCTACAAAGGACTAATATTTCATGCCGTGGTCATGCTGGCCAAAGGTAATCGCTCCAAGCAGGTGCGGGAGGTCTGTGGAAAGTATGGTGGATTTTATCTCGACTCCATTGGAGGCCCTGCTGCACGATTAGCCGAACATAGCATTAAAAAAGCCGAAGTCTTGGAATACGAAGATCTGGGCATGGAAGCGGTCTGGAAGATCGGACTAGAAGACTTCCCGGCCTTCACGGTCGTTAACCATGAAGGCAAAAATTTTTACGCCGACTTTGAAGTCCGAAAGGCCGCAAGCCTTATTCAGGTGAGTGACTCAGGGAAGAAATAAGAAACGCTCATTTCGAAAATATCACTTCTCTCATGAGGTTTGAACTGAGGCAGATTCTTAAGCTCTATCCTGTTTTTCGTATGATCTTGTGTTTGCAGACAAAAACATCAGTTGTTTATCTTCATCAATATGATCACATCTATAATTGGCTGCTCAGGCCTGCTGTGTTGAGAGCTCCTTTTATCTTCCAATCCATCAAAGCGTTCTGTCATGTAACGATTTTCGTCCGCAGTGGCATTTATGTTGGAACGAGGTGTACGAGGTCGTAAGGGGAAATTCCAATTGGACTGTTTGATATCCATCCGCTAAGCAAGCGAATGCTGCGAGGGCTTCATGATGGGTATTCGTGCTCCCGACAAATGAGTTGTATTTCATGTCCACTCAACGCTTCTTTTGTCAATCCGCAGACATAGCCTTTCCCGTGATGTTCATTAAATCGGCAGGTATGGCACGCGGCAAACGTCTTTCGGTTATGAATATGCTGCATCTCGCGTAATAGCGATCGCAGAAATTCCTCCAGTTTACTACCCTGTCCGGCACGTATTTTTCCCAGGGCCGTTTCCAGGCTTTTGGCTGGGAGAGAGTGCTCAATAAGCTTTTTCCCCTTCGCCGTTACGGCCAGATGCGTGATCCGTTTATCCTCCGTGTCCTGTTGCTTCCGCAAAAACTCTTTCTGCTCTAAGACCTTTAGGGATTGCGAGACCGTCCCTTTTGTCAGCCCTAAATATTCTGTCACAGCTTGCGGCGTATCAGAATAGCGGTTGCATCGTGTCAGGTAGGTGAGGGCCTCTATTTGTACAGGCTGTAATCCATATTTGAGGCCAAAGCTCCTCACCTCCATCCGAAGGAGATTGTTCAGGCGTTCCAAAAGGTTCTGTACATCAGGCACATTCATAAGCTCATTGTATCGTCTCGATACGTTATTGACAAATTGGAATCTTGATGTGATCGTTCATGTAGCTTCGATTCGAAGCGATAAGCACGAATTCCAGAAGAATGGCCTTGAAACTCAGGCACGTCCAAGCAACGAATCGATATGACACAGGCCATAGAAACCTTAAAAAGCGGTCGAGAGGCAATCAAGCACTTTGCGGTAAATAGAGGCAACGTGAAAAGTGAGCTAGCAGATACCATCTCACCTCTCAATTATCTATGACTGTCTGGCGATGGCCTGCACACGCGCGGGCCGTGACTCGGCAGGAGTGACGTTCCTGCGCGTGACCAACATCAAACCAGTCTCGGATGGTAGGAAATATTTTTAGTCGGGTTAGACCGGTTATGGTGAGAATAAGGTAGAGGAAACAAAAAACAAAGCGGAGGATCTGAGAGGCTTGTCGATCAGCGGGTGCATGATTGGGCATTTGCAAACCAACTAAGTACGCCAGGTTATACGATTTGTCACGGAAGATCATTCGCTTGACTGTCTGAAACTAGCCAAAGAATTGGTTAAACGTTTGCAGTATGAGGGAATTTTCATGGATATGTTGATAGAGGTAAATTCTTCAGGTGAATCGTAAAAATATGGCCTAATTCCAGAAGAAGTTATGGGTCTTCCGTGTGGACTTCCCGTCTTGTGGGCGCTCAAAGTGAATGGTCTCATGACCTTGGCTGTGTTTTCGAAGACGAGAATAAGGACCGTTCATGTTTTATTCGCCTGAGAGAATTACGTGAGCGATTGTGTCAAGAAGAGTCGCATGGTCTGTCCTGGGAAATGCTCTTTATGGGTATGTCCGTCGAGTTTGAATGCGCGATTGAAGAAGGAGCAACCGCAGTGCGAGACAATCATGCGTTTTTCGGCCCGTGCTCCCAATCTGATGTCTATTGCTGGAATTGTAAATATCACCCTATCTAAAAAGCTTTGACATGCCAACGGTACATCTTACATTCGAAGCCGCCCTCGCATCTACGGAAGGGGTCGTGTGTATGCGACCTTCTGTTCTTTTTCTGAAAAGGCCATTTCTGCCCCTAGTCCTTTAGTGCGCAATGTATCGTATCGATACCATATTGACAAAGAGAGTTGACTGTGCGATATTGGCAATAAGGTATCGAGTCAATACTAAATGCATTTTAACTTTAAAGGAGAATTACTATGAAAAAAGCTATTTTTTACCATGCAGGGTGTCCGGTGTGTGTCGAAGCTGAAGGGATGGTCGCAAATGCGATTGACAGAAACCAATATGAGCTAGAAATTGTCCATTTTGCCCAACATCCAGATCGGGTATCTGTGGCCGAAGCGGCCGGAGTCAAATCAGTTCCTGCCTTGGTACTGGATGATCAAGTGTTTCATATCAACTTTGGCGCATCCATGGCTGATGTGAAAGGTTCTTCATAAGTCTTCAAAGCTAATTTTATAGTTCACTGTAGAAAATAAAGGAGAAAAAGATGAGTTCATTTGTGAGAGATGTCTCAATATATGCGGCAGTAGGGCTGTTGATGACTGTGGTCGCTTGTTCGACGACTGAGTCCCCAATTGGTAAAGCCTCTGCATCATTGTACGATCGGCTAGGAGGCAAACCGGCGATTACGGCTGTTGTGGATGAATTTGTCGGCAATGTTGCCAAGGATGCTCGTATCAATGGTCGTTTTGCCACGACGGATATCCCACGATTAAAGGGACACCTGGTTGATCAAGTCTGTTCAGCTTCTGGTGGGCCTTGCACATACTCCGGCAGAGATATGATCACGACTCATAAGGGTATGGGCATTAAGAATGCTGAGTTTTCCGCGATTGTGGAAGATCTGATCGCAGCACTCAATACCTTTAAAGTTCCGGAAACAGAACAGAAAGAGTTACTGGGCCTTCTCGGACCGATGAAGCCAGATATTGTCGAAATGCCTTAAGTGGGATTCTTGAATGCGATACTGAAGAACTCATCAGTCTTTGAAGTTCAATGTAGCATGGCTTTAGCGCTCACTGGGATTGTCTAGACTTTGAGGCTGCATCAAGAGAGCGACACAGTTCATCGTCTCTTGGATGTGGTCATCGTCTAGCCGATGCCGTGGGCGTTTTAGTCGACACATTTTTTTCAATGTGGCATTCAAATATGGTATAGAGCAAGCTTTGACTCATTAACAACCTACACGTGGACAGGAGGTGTCTCATGTTCGTGACGAGACTGACGGCCTTGCTCTTCCTACTTGTATCCCTGACATCATCAGTCTGGGCGGGCCAACAGCTGGATGTGCATGATGGATCCGCGATCACCATTACGTCCCCACACAATGGTGCATCTGTCGAACGTTCTTTTGAATTGATGCACTCTTTGAAAAAGGGAACGATGGCCGATCATGTCCATGTGTTCATGGATGACATCTATCAAAAAGGGTTTAAGGGGCACTTCAAGGATGTCTCGTCTGGTCCCCATACTATTACCGTGAAAGTGGCTACTCATGATCACGATATGGTGGCTGTCTCAGACACGATCGACGTGTCGGTCAAATGACATCATCAGGGTCGATGATAGGATCTACCGATCTACATCAGATAGACTAACGTTGCATCTCGGGCTTGGCCAGCGTGTTTCGACTATCTGTAATCGATCACGCTGGCTGAGAGTCGACAGTTCTTTTGATCGTGACAGCAATGTTCTAAGCAAGGAGATTTATCGTGACCAATCCCCCGCAAGCCAAGATAGGAACAGTTTTGTCTCTCTGGCAGTATCCTGTGAAGTCGATGATGGGAGAGAAGTTGCCTATGGCTCAAGTCAAAGACCACGGGATATGCGGTGACCGATCGTACGCCATCCTGGATCTCTCAGATGGAAAAGTGGCGACCGCCAAAAACCCTAGGAAATGGCCGACGTTGTTTAACTGCAAAGCGACATTTCGTGATGCCATGGATCAGCACGAAAAAGTGTCTCCAGTCCACATCACATTGCCCGACGGGACGATGGTGAACAGCGAGCAAGACGACCTCGATCAGGTACTGTCCAGAGCGCTCAAGCGACCCGTCATGTTGGTCACGGCCGAGCAAGGAAGGGTGAGGGGTGTGCAATCGTCTCTACCGACGGCCTGGACGGCCAATTCTGAAGAGTACTGGCCAGATATTGACGGTCGCGATCACCGAGATACCGTCACCGATTTCACGCTTCCCATAGGAACGTTTTTCGATGCGGCCATGGTTCATCTTTTGACAACGACCACCCTCAGTCAACTCGAGAAAAGCTATCCCGATGGATGCTTTGACATTCAGCGATTTCGTCCCAATATCGTGGTAGACGTTGAAGAAAACTCGAAGAGCTTTCCCGAAAATTCATGGATTGGGCAGACCCTGGCCATCGGAAAAGAAGTCCGTTTGAACATCACCGGGCCTTGTGCTCGTTGTGTGATGACCACTTTGCCCCAAGAGCATCTCCCGAAGGATCCTGGAATCTTGCGCACGGCGCTCCAGCACAATCATGGAAACGTCGGCGTGTACGCAACCGTCATGCGAAGTGGCACCATTTTCCCCGATGATCAAGTACGGCTTGAGACGTAATCTTGAACCCTACCTGGAAGCGTAGCGGATTGATGAAATCGCGATTTTCTCTTTTGCGGCCAGCTATCAAATTAGCGCAAGACTTAAATCTTATTTATGCGTTCAGTCGGAAGTGGGCACTAGCAATTGTGGTAACGACGATTATTGCTTGGTAAGCAATAAGAAATTTCTTCAATAATGCTGTTGCACCGTGAATTTTTTTTTGAGAGTTCCGGACTTCTCGGAATCTATTTTTTTCCCTTCCCAAGTCGTGCTTTTTACGAAGTCTCAGCTCTTTAACTTTCGGTGAAACAGTTCTAGGATCATGCTGTAGCTAATCTGGGTAGTGGCTGGATCGTATCGATAACCTTCGTCGCGGAGAAAGGCATGCGCATTATTAAATTCATGCCATTGAAAGTGTACGTCGAGGTCAGTGAGGGCATTGTAGATTTCCGCACGGCCTTCGCGGGGAATATGAGGGTCTTGGCGTCCCCACCCCATCAGTAGTTCCCCTTGTATTTCCCCCACTCTATCCAGCGTATCATCCTGCTTTCCTTTTCCTAAGCCATGGGTATGAATATCTGTAGCGTAAAAACATACACCTGCTAGGACATTCTGGTTCATGGCTGCGCGAAAGGCTAAATGCCCTCCAAGACAAATCCCCATAACCCCAAGTTTTCCTGTGCAATGTGTAAACGTGTGGAGGAAGTCCAATGCGGCGCGTCCGTCAGCATCGTAGCTTGAGAGCGTCTTTGTAATTTTGTGCTGATTGCCACGGTCGGTGTCAGGTTTATCATAGTTGAGAACGGTGCCGAGTGGCTCCAGTTCATGATAGACCTCAGGCACGAGTACCACAAAACCATGACCGGCCAAGAAGGCTGCGATCCGTCGAATGGGGCCGGTAACCTGATAAATCTCAGAATACAACACGATCCCGGGGTATCGACCTTTCGGAGCTGGGCGAAAAATATAGCTGTGCATCGGTCCGGTCTCAGTGGGAAGATCAACGGTCTCGATGTCTGCAATCATCATAAGCTACCTCATTTCTAGAAAATTGAAAAAACGGCAACGAGTTTTCTGAAAACGGAAAGCTTCATTTTACCTGACGATCGTGAACACCTGTAAGAAAGAGAGGATACTGTGCGATCGATCTTGGTCTATCTTGCGCCATGACAGCTCTAGAATTTCAGACTGTTCGCGCAGCGTTCTCCATCCATGGCCGCGCTCATAATTCCACCTGCGTATCCAGCACCCTCTCCACAAGGAAAAAGGTTTAAGAGCTGAGGATGATGTAGACGATCTTTGTCACGTGGAATGCGTACAGGCGTTGAGGTGCGCGATTCTACTCCAACAAGGACAGCCTCATGGCTCAGATAGCCACGCATCCTCTTGCCAAATTCTTGGAAGCCAGCTAGTAAGGCATCACTGATCATGGGACCGAGGACTTGGCGCATCTCAACGGGTGTGATGCCGGGTTGATAGCTGCAATTGGGCAGTGACGAGCTGAGTTTACTGGTCATAAAATCAGTGAGCCGTTGGGCAGGGGCGACTTGAGATTGACCACCAAGAACCCAGGCCTCGTTTTCGAGTGTCTTCTGAAATTCTAGCCCCGCCAAAGGACCATGTTTTTTGAACGGTTCAAGGTCCTGGAGTTCAAGCCCAACGACGATGCCGCTATTGGCGTAGGGATTATTTCGTTTGCTGGGACTCCAGCCGTTGGTGACCACCTCCTGCTTTCCCGTCGCGCAAGGAGCGATGATGCCACCTGGACACATACAAAATGAATAGACGCCTCTTCCAGAGATCTGTTGCGCCAGATTATAGCTAGCCGCGGGGAGGTATTGGCGTGTGCTGTGTACTTCTGCAGGAGTGCGGCAATGATATTGGATATGATCAATGATGTCTTGAGGATGTTCGACTCGTACACCGACCGCAAATGGCTTGGCTTCGACAAGGATGTGTTTACTGTGGAGCAGTTCATAAATGTCTCTAGCGGAATGCCCCGTCGCTAAGAGGAGATGCGTGACAGGCATCTCTTTTGTGTCCGATTCGTTTTCGATCACAATTGAATTGATTGTCTGATCGCGAAATTGAAAATCAATGAATTTGCTGTTGAACAGAATTTCCCCACCATATTGTAGAATCGTTTCTCGAATCTGTTGAATGAGCTGAGGTAATTTATTGGTGCCGATATGCGGATGGGCATCGACCATGATGTCTTGGCTGGCACCGTGAGCGACCAGCGTTTGTAGGATCTTATTAACATCACCTCGTTTCTTGGACCGCGTGTAGAGTTTGCCGTCGCTGTAGGTGCCTGCGCCACCT
>JAJDBQ010000108.1 GCA_029261255.1 Nitrospirales bacterium | reverse complement strand
GGAGGCCTGCATCGCACTCAGGAGATAAAAATGTGTGGGCTGTGTGTTGGCGCAGGCGGAGACGTTTACCATGAGGACGGTCACCATACACACATCACGAATTCTTCTCCGTATCATCTGATCCTCCTCACTCCTTTTTACCATGCACCAACGACTCGGGATGCTGTTCCAGATAATCGGCAAGGACACGAATGGAACGTGCCGCTGCCGCGAGTTCCTCTAACGTCTGAGTCAGATTGACCGCAGTGGGGGAATGGGGATCCACCACTTCAAATGCCGCTCTTGCCGCCGACAACGTTTTTTCTGTACTTGTCGCCACCGACTCCACCGTGTGATTCACATCATACGCGAGTTTTCGGACATCCTTGAGCGTCGCATTTAGGGTCTGCACAGCCTGCAGCAGGTCTGGGGAATTGGTGAGACGCTTTGTCCCCTCCAGCGTCTCCAATAACTCGTGTGCAATTTTATCTAATGGTAGTCGTCGTAATTCCTCCAAAATACTCGTCGCCGTTCGTCTGAATTCATCTAAGGTTGAGGGCACCGTCGGGATCTCAGGATACTTACCGGTCATGAGCAAAGGCTTACGAGGCAGATCGGGATGGAAATCCAGATCAACAAAGAGTTGACCGGTCAACAGGCTTCCTGTTTGCAGTTGTGCTCGCAACCCGTGCTCTTCGACCAACATCCGTCCCACTGAATACGGTTCGGCGGCATTCAGCTGATCGACGGCCTCTTGGACTTCGGAGGTCAAGATTCGGTCAGGCTGTACTTCAATGGCCACTGGCACTTCAAAATTCACCGTGGTGGGATCAAATTTTACCGCAATATCCGTGACAGTCCCTACTTTGATTCCCTTCAATTCTACCGGAGCACCCACTTTCAACCCTCTCACCGATCCGTCGAAATGCAACAAGTAAGGAACTTTGCGGACATATTTTGCTTCCCCAATACTCGAAAAACTGTCAAATAATTCAAAGACCGTGTCAGGCTGGCTTGGCTTCCCAATTCCACCAGCCATAATGGGAGTATCAAACTCGATGCCTCCGGCAAGGAGCGAAGTAAAAGATTCCATTTTCACATCGATCCCTTCGGCTCCAACTGAGACTTGAATGCCGGTTTTCTGCCAAAATCGGCTTGTATCCTGCACCAATGAATGATGCGGTTCTTTCACAAAAATATCGATCAACACACTGTGATGATCCGCTGCCAACTCATGGCCTAAAATACGCCCGACCTCAATGCCACGTAAAAACACGGGGGCGCCGGGATAACACGATCCAAGTCTTTCAGCCCGAAGACGATATTGACGTCCTGCTTCGAACGCGGTCACTCCAGGTGGTGAATCTAATCCCATGAATGCTCTTGTTGGTTGACCAGGCCGAGGATCGGCATCGATATAGGCACCCGAGACCAAGGTCTCCAGGCCAGAAATTCCACTGAAACCCACCTGTGGCCTAACGACCCAAAAACGGGTATCGGTTGTTAAATGAGGTTCTGTGGATTTGCCCATCGTGGCCGTCACAACAACCTGCGAGAGATCTTCACTAATTTCTACCGTTTCGACTATTCCCACTTCGACAGACTTATATTTAATTTTGGTTTTACCAGCTTCCAATCCTCCGCCTTCATTGAAGGTAATGGTGATTGTCGGCCCCATTTCGGAAATGGTGGTATAGGCCAACCAACCCCCGATAACTGCAGCGATCAACGGAATCATCCACACGGCAGAAAGCTTACTTCGTCGAGCCACTCTCACTTCTGGAATGTCGTCAATAGATGAAGGTTCTAATTGCTCGTCAGCCATCGCGTTGTTCCATCGCATCCCACATTAACCGAGGATCGAAGCTCATGGCAGCCACCATCGTCAACACCACAACGGCAGCGAAGGATGTCGCAGCTGTCCCTGGTTCAATCGTCGCAATTGCCTCCAGCCTGACGAGGGCCACTAAAATCGAAATCATAAAGATATCGATCATCGACCACCGACCCACGGCCTCGGTCAGACGGTATAAAATTGTCCGTTGCTTTGGACGCCACCGCCATTGATAATGGACCGACACCAGCAAAAACGTCAGCCCTAATAACTTCACTAGCGGCACGGTAACACTGGCAAAAAACACTAAAACCGCCAATGGCCACATACCGCTGACCATCAGTGATTGCACACCACTCAAAATCGTATCAGGCTCCCCTTTCCCAAACGAAATGACGGTCATAATTGGGTAGACATTCGCAGGAATATACAAAATATAGGCAGCAATAATCAGAGCCCACGTTCGAGCAAGACTATTCGGCTTCCGTCGAAACATCTGCGCACCACACCGAGGACAAATGGGAAAGCTCTGCTTGGGAATACGCCTAACACGGCTCACGAGGCGACAGGTCGTACAATTGATCAATGATGAGTCATCGGCAGTCGTCATTTGCATCATATTCTATCGGCCACGTCTAATTGTTCCCAGACTTCATGCGGATTCAATGCCGCACTCGCTGCCGCCATCGAAATGAGCAAGGCGGCAAAAGAATAAAGAGCCGCACCTGGCACAATGGTCGCAAAATCACTCAGTTTCACCATCGCGACAATGACGCCAAGCATGTAGACATCCACCATGGCCCAAGGGTGCAGAGCTTCAACCAGCCTGAACATGAAGGCTGCACGCCATGGGCGCCGATTAACCTTGAGCGGCAAAAGCACATACAACGTCCCAATAATTTTAAGGAGCGGGATAATGATACTGACCATTAAGACTAAGATAGCCACCATCCACATATCCTGGACCAATAATTCTTTCACCCCGGTAAACAACACACTTTCTTGCACTCGCCCTTCATACTGGAACGTTAAAAAGGGGAACAGATTGGCCATCAAGAACAGGATAATTCCCGTTAACGAAAAAACTAGAGTCCGATCCAGGCTGTTCCGTTTGTTTCGATAGAGCACTGCACCACACCGTGTGCATTTAGCTCGTTCGCCGTCGCGCAAGAGACGCTGGCGATGCAACAGGTCACAATCTTGGCAGGCAATAAGACGATGCCCTGTTGGAATGCTCATTTCCACGAGATATCAACTATTCCTCTGTGTGAGAGAATCTAAGATCTAGGTGATGAAAGAGAGTCGTTTTATTTGACCAAACATCATGAAAATAGCACATACCCAAACCGAAGATTGAAGCAATAACCTTTCTTACTCGGCTAAGAATACTCCTATTCACTCACCTTGTAAAAAAGTGAATACAGATAATGGATTCTACATTACCCCAAATGATCCGATAAGGAAATTCCCTCACGCATTCCAATGTTTTCCCCCAACGATACAAACCATTTGTGGACTCATCGTAACAGGTCAGCTAAGCTTAAAATCCCATGCATCACATCTATCTTCGCTTACGAGATTACTGGGCCATCATGGTGGCCCTCATCGGGCTTTCCATATTCCTTCTACCGTTGCCGTCCCAGGCAAAATCCCTTCCAACTGTCAGAATTGCCGTATTGTACGACGGCCCTCACTCCGATCTTGGAATAGGCACATTCATTCGCCAAGGGCTGATACAAAAGGAAATTCTCTCTCTCACCAATGGCGAATTCGACATTCAATTCCCCAAGGCGTTTCAAATTCATGGAGGATGGTCGGCCAAAAAAATCGACCGCGCCCTCACGGCCTTATTACGACAGCCTTCTGTCGATATGATTCTCACCCTAGGCATTCTAGGCACCAACGCTGCACTCCAACGGAAGGAATTTGCTAAACCCGTCATTGCCCCATTTGTGATCGATGCTGAACTCCAAGGCGCCTCGCTCACCACAGGGAAAAGTCAGATTCCCAACCTCACCTACTTAACCTCGTTTAAAAGTTTTGAGCGAGACTTACAGGCCTTTTTGGAAATCGTGCCGTTTAAGCACCTTGCTCTCATTGAAGACGCGGCGATTCCCGAGGCCATTCCTCAAGTCTTAGAAAAAATACAACGTGCGGCCCGAGCCAATGGCATTGCCATCAATCCAATTCGTGTGACTGATTCCATTGAACCACTTTGGAAACAATTGCCTCCAGAAACGGACGCAGTCTTTGTCGTCCCACTGTTCCGACTACCTGGAAAGGAATTCGATTCCATGGTCCAAGGCCTGATTGATCGCGGCCTACCCAGTTTTTCCCTGACAGGGCGAAGTGAAGTGGAACGAGGAATCTTCGCCAGTCTGTCACCAGAGACTGATGCGATTCGCTTTGCACGCCGAGTAGCCCTGAACGTTCACCGTATTTTATTGGGAGAACGCGCGGAAGACCTCCCGATTACCATCTCCGAAGGTGAAGAGCTCACGATCAATATGGCCACAGCCCGAGCCATCAATGTCTGGCCCAGCTTCCGCATCCTGACCGAAGCCAATCTACTAAACGAGGAACCAAAAGGCATAGCAAGGAAACTCTCCCTCTATAGTGTGGTCCGGGAAGCCGCGCATGTAAATTTGGATTTGGCAGCCGCAGATCGACAAGTCTCCGCAGGCATAAGCGCCGTCCAAAGTTCGCGGTCAGACTTGCTCCCACAAATTTCGATTGGCAGTTCAGCTAATCTCATCGACAAAGATCGTGCAAAGGGGGGTTTTGGTAATAATCCAGAAAAAGCCGCCTTTGCACAAGGATCATTCAAGCAATTGCTCTATTCGGACAAAGCCTGGACAAATTACTCAGTCGAACAACGCAACCAAGAATCTCGCAAAGCTGACCGTCGACAAGTTGAACTGGATGTCACACAGGAAGCCGCTCTTGCCTACCTACAGGTTCTTCAAACGAAAACGATCGAATCCATTCGAAAAGAAAACCTTAAGCTCACGCGATCAAATTTGGACTTAGCACGAATTCGAGAGCAAGTGGGAGCAGCGTCGCGAGATGAAGTGTTTCGATGGGAAAGTGAAATTGCGAACGGTCGCATTGATGTCCTGAACGCGCAAGCCCAACGTCAACAAGCCGCCGTGAGCCTCAATCGTACACTCTATCGTCCTTTAGAGGAGCCGTTTCAAACCACTGAAGCCGGGCTTGAAGATCCCATCTTGTTTCACGACGTCGAACGCATCTTCGTCTACGTCAATAATCCACGCAATTTCCAAGTCTTTCGGAATTTTCAGGTACGTGAAGGGCTTCAGTTAGCTCCTGAACTCCACGGACTACAAGCTCGCATTGCCGCACAGCAACGGATCCTTCTGAATACGCAACGAGAATTTTGGGCTCCTGACCTGACGTTGGAAAGCGATGTGAATCAGCGCATGGCGCAAGCCGGCACCGGTCAAAGCACTCCTCCTGGCGCCCTGTCGCAAGACCGAACGACATGGAACCTACAACTCGGCCTTTCATTTCCCTTATATTCAGGAGGGGCGAAAGAAGCCAACCAGGGTCAAGCCCTCGAAACTCTTCGGCAACTACAACTCGAACGAGAAGCCACGGTTGGGAGAATTGAAGAACGAATCCGATCCACAATTTTTGAAGCAGGCGCTTCATCTGCCACCATTCGTCTTTCACGTGAGGCCTCTTATGCTGCCCAACAGAATTTACGCTTGGTACGTGATCAATATTCTCGCGGTGCCGTCGATATCATTAAACTTCTGGACTCACAAAATGCCGCATTAACTTCGAATCTCAACGCGGCGAATGCGGTCTATGAATTCCTCATTGATATCATCAACATTCATCGCTCTGTAGGCTCTTTTCCGTTTTTTGATTCCTCTCAGGAATTAGAATCTTGGCATCACCGCCTAGAAGCCTACTTCCAAGAACAAGGCATCAACACGAAATCTGAGATCATCAGGAGCCCCTTCAAATGAACCCACGACGCCTT
>JAJDBQ010000107.1 GCA_029261255.1 Nitrospirales bacterium | reverse complement strand
TGAAGGATATTTGGAACATTATACAGAACGAAAGATTGTTGATCATTTCAGGAAGTTCTCTGTCTATATCACGCTAGCGGCAAAGGAAAAATCAAAATCTACAGCCACGGTCCAATGGTGGCATCTTGTGCTCAATCCATTTGTGACATTTCTCAAGAAATATTGCGTGAAGCAGGGCTTTAGAGATGGTATCCGCGGGATCATTTTTGCTGGGTTTGCGAGTATGTATACCTTTGGGAAATATGCCAAGCTTTTTGAGTCGCGATGTTCTCCTCACAATAAGTGATACGAAGTATGCTCCTACTCATTCCCAATTGATCTATTATTAGAACTCGAATGCGAGTCTATCTTAAGAATACATGTGAAGATTGTTATTTCGGCTTGGCATTTGAAGAATAGGAATGTGGGTATTGGAAGGTATACCTATCATCTTATTGAGAATCTTGCGCGAGTTGATCATGTCAATCAGTATGAGATCTTGATTCCAGCAGGGTCCCATGATTTTCAGCCATCGCCCAACGTTCGGTATCGATTAATTCGCCTTCCTGTTTTTAAGCGACGTGTGTGGGAACAACTGGCCCCACTGGTGGTTGGAAATTACGATCTTCTCCATTTTCCCTATGATTCTTGTATTGGTATGAAGCGAGGAAAATTCGTCGTGACGTTACATGATGCCAAACCAATCCTGTTTCCCTCAGAGTCAAGCCGGCGAAATTGGAAACAAACGCTCAAGGACATGATTGCGCCGAATCCTCTTGAAAAAATTGATCATATCGTTACGGTCTCTGAATGTTCTCGTAGAGATTTGATGGAAGAGATGGGAATTCCTGAGGATCGAATTACTGTAATCCATCAGGGCGTCGATTTAGAGAAATTTTCTCCTTCTACAGCATCGTCGGTGAAGCGTTTCGAGTTTACACCCTATGTGCTGTGTGTCGCAGGCACAGATCCTACGAAGAACGTCAGGAGTCTTATTGAGGCGTTTTCCAAGCTACCACCGGAAATTCGAAATCAACATCACTTGGTCTTGGTTGGTGATGTTCAGAAGAACAAGGCATTGCAACAATGTGTGGAAGAACATGGGATTGCAGACCACACGGTCTTCACGGGCGTCGTCTCGGATACACAGTTAGCAGAGTTCTATCAACATGCCTCAGTATTTGTGTTCCCTTCTCTCTATGAAGGATTTGGCTTGCCGGTGCTGGAAGCTATGGCCTGTGGCTGTCCAGTGATTACCTCCAATACGTCTTCCCTGCCTGAAGTCGTAGGAGGAGCGGGCATGCTTGTGAATCCTCGTGATCGAGAAGAACTTATTGAGGCGATGACGAAAGTGTTAACAGATACTGTGTTGGCTGGAAGTCTATGCAAAAGCGGGAGAGAACAGGCCAAAAAATTTTCCTGGGAGCAGACAGCAAGAAAAACGGCAGATTTGTATGAAAGAATTGGTCATGCTTGAATCTGGCTTGAATCCATCACGACACCTACTTCCTTTTTAAGAGACGAATGAGTGTTTCTCGCCGAATAGGGTTTGATGCTGGACCTGCGCATGCCACCTATAGCGGAATTGGACAATATGTCCGCCAACTATTCCCTGCCATGTATCGGCTCAATTCATCGATTGACTGGGTTGGATTTTCTTCAGCAAGCCAGACGACTCATCCGAATGGATTGGAATCCATCGATTCACTCACCATGAATCCATCTGTATCACGCTGGCTGCCGAGTTGGATGGGGCATTCCCCTGAACCCTTAGACCTTTTTCATGGTACCAATTTCAAAGCTCGCAATTATGGTCAAAAAAAGACGGTCTTGACCATTCATGATTTATGGCTGGATCGACATCCTGATTTTTCTAAAAAGTTATTTGGCCAAGGAATCTCTTCCTGGAAGACTCGCCGAGGTGCCATTCGGGCAGAAAGAATTATTGCGGTGTCTGAATTTTCGAAACATGAAATTCATGAAGTCTTTGGCATTCCATTAGAAAAGATCACCGTAATTTACCATGGCTGTTCCAGTGAGATGTTCCCAGACAATGATGAGACCAGGTGGGTTGATGCGCGCGCGCGATTGGGATTGCCTGACCGTCCGTTTATCTTATTTGTAGGTGGAGCCGAACCACGAAAAAATCACCGAGTGCTGTTTAAGGCGTTTGCGCAATGTCCAAGCCTGCTAAAGGAATGTTCGTTGGTTGTCGTTGGTGATGAAAGTGTCAGAGACGAAAGTCTTCGTTTCACGGCTCAGGCCTTAGGAATTTCAGGGAATGTCCAATGTCCTGGCTCGCTCTCTACTTCCGATCTTCGAGTGGTCTATTCTCATGCGGCAGTTATGGTTTACCCGTCGCTCTATGAAGGTTTTGGTATTCCTTTGCTTGAAGCCATGGCCTGTGGAACTCCCATTATCACAGGGCAGGAAACAGCTTTGCCGGAAGTGGCAGGCAATGCGGCTTTGTATGTGAACGTTCAAGATCCAGAACAGTTGGGAACAATGTTAGAGCAACTGCTCAATGATTCCGAACTTATGGAACGATTACTGAATAATGGATTCAAGAGAGTGAAGCAATTTACCTGGGAGAAAGCTGCTAGAGAAACCTTAGGGGTCTATCAAGAATTTTATTGAGGGAACGAATAACCCCAAAAAACTATGAGATACATTTTGAGGTCTTGGGTCTGTTGGGTAAGTTTGTTAGCCATCGGAGTGGTGTGGGGGCTCCCACGTCTTCCTTATTATCAAGGCTGGATGCCTTATGGATACGAGTTAGGGGGAACGACGTTAGCACTGTTGTATCTCTCTTTTGGAATGGGAAGTTTTGGAATGTATGGACTTATTGCTGGATTGAATCGCTGGGGAGCCACCGTTTCCCAAAACTGGAAGATTATCCGAATTGGGTTCACTGCGATTGTCTTGGCTTCAGGGTTCATGTGGTCTTATATGAAATTGATGAGTCTGACTCTGAAGCTACAATAGAGGGCATATGTCGGCTACTCGCCCTGTTTTGCACCTTGAATCGAACAGAGACGTTCATCTTACTAATGAACGTTGTTTATATCATTTTGCACAGGCGGTCATTATTGTAGCTATAGGGATAGTTCTCGCGAAGTGGGTAACTGGAATCCCGGAGTGGCGAGATGTCATTGCCACCGAAAATGGGCCAGTGGAACGACTCAGTGCGGCTGTCTGGTTTATGGGGTGTATTTGGTGCCTAGGGTCTGCGTATTCTCAACGAGTTCTGGCGATCGAATGGCTGAGTGTTGCCATGTTCCTTCTGCTGTTTGGCCTTAGAGAATTAGATGCGCATGTGTGGGCGACTGGTTGGAATCTGGATAAGTTAGCCAATTATTGGAATCCTCAATACTCATTGCAAGAGCGGGTGCTTGTTCTGGGGTTAGTAATTTTTCCTTGTCTGATTGTTGGATGGATACTCGGCAATCGATTGTGGAATACGGTAGGAAGGGCATGGAGTGATAGTGAATCCTGGCTCAGTCATTTGTTGTTAGGCGTGGGATTGTTAGTCCTCTGTTTAACGCTAGATAAAGTGGGACCCTATGGTTTCTTGTTTTTTGAAATAAGTGATTCGGGACAAATATTTTTGATGATGATTGAAGAGTTCTTAGAATTGGTTCTATCCGTTTTTGCCTTGGTGTCGCTGTGGCCATATTTGGAGCAGGCCCTTCTTTGTCCTGAATAGTCTGTGCAGAATATATTGAGACCTATTATCGTATGTGTTCTTGTAGGGGGTTTTTGATATGCGGTGTGAAAGGTTCCATGCTTGAGATTCGATGAAGAATATTTTACTGATTAAACTTCGATATCTAGGAGATGTCGTCCTCTGTACACCCTTGCTGCCCCTCGTACGCAAGCGATTCCCTGGGGCCAAGATCACGTTTTTAGTCAATCCTGGAGCAGCGGAAGTACTGGAGGGTAATCCTTATCTGGATGCGGTCTGGGAGTTACCTCGTCAATCTTGGTGGCAACAACTCAAATTCATTCAGCAGATTCGAGCAATAGATTTCGATGTGGTCATCGATTTAACGGACGGAGATCGATCGGCTTTTCTTGCATGGGTAACCGGTGCACCTGTTCGATTGGGGTATAACCGAGAGAAGCGTTGGCGAGGGAAATTTTATACCCAAGTGTTACCTCCGGAATATGGCACCATGCATATGGTGGATTATCATGGACAGGCGTTAGTTGGCTTGGGTATTCACGAATCTGTTGGAGAGCCGGAGGTGTTCGTACGGTCCGAGGCGAGCCAATCAGGCAAGGATATAATGAGTCAGGTCTCAAGCAATGGTCAACCGATCGTACTCTTACATCCAACAGCGAGATACGAGAATAAAACCTGGTCTTTAGAACGCTTTTCTCAGATCGCTGATTGGTTGAGTGAGCAGGGGATACGCGTCGCGTTGATTGGAAGCCCTCAGGACATTCTGATTGGCAAGAAAATCCTGAATCTAACCACGCACAAGCCAGAGAATCTGATGGGCAAGACATCCCTTTCACAATTAGCCGCGTTGATGAAGCGAAGTCAGTTGTTGATTGGTAATGACGGTGGGCCTATGCATTTGGCTGCGGCGGTTGGGTGTCCGGTTGTAGGATTATTCGGTCCGACCGATCCTGCTGTCTGGGGGCCACGAGGCTCGAAAGTAAAGGTCATTTACAAAGGTCTAGATTGTGAGAAATGTTTTTACACAGAATGTTTGCGAGGGGAAGAAAGCTGTCTGCGTCAAATATCAGTAGAAGAAGTCTGCCAAGCGGCTCAGGACCTCCTTCCTTTTCTTGCGAAGGAGGGAGTGAGCAGTGAGAAGTAAAAAGTAAGAACAAACAAGTGTTCTTCCTTCCTCGCTTTTCTTATCGACTATTTCCCATACTTCTACCTTCTTAGGTCTAACTTCCTACTTGATCAGGGAAAGACGGGGAGTGGGGAATACACGAGATCATGTCCGACCAGTTCCTTAAACCACTGTTCCGTTTTTTCATGAGAGAGCGGATGTTGGTTCAGTCGTATCTCCAAGCGAAATTGTCCTTCTGAGCCAACGAGCCCGACAATAGCAGAAGCATCAATCCCTTCCGGC
>JAJDBQ010000106.1 GCA_029261255.1 Nitrospirales bacterium | reverse complement strand
TCCATAGGGAATCTGAGTTGGAAGTTAGTCCTAAGTCGCCTCCTGTTCCGCGTTCTCGGGCCGTTCCTTCCCTTCTCATCTCTTCAATTCATGCAAAACAAGATCGTATTTAGAAGGAGGGACCCCAATGGGTTCAAAGATCTATGTAGGTGGTTTGCCTTATTCCACGGCTGACCAAGAATTGTCTGATTTGTTCGCGCAACATGGAAGCGTGCAATCAGCAAAAGTGATTACTGACAAGTACACGGGGCAATCCCGGGGATTTGGTTTCGTGGAAATGGGCTCAGACGAGGAAGCAAAAGCTGCCATCGGGGCATTGAATGAAACCGAATTAGGGGGGAGAACGTTGACTGTCAATGAGGCCAAGCCTCAGGCTCCACGCACCGGCGGCGGCGGCTTCGGCGGTGGCGGTGGTCGCGGCGGCGGCGGAGACCGCTGGTAATACACGTCTTTCGACATACCGTGCTCTTGAGCGGGGAATCTGGAAACAGGTTCCCCGTTTTTTTTTAATCACTTGGGTAAAGAGACTCAAACACTGTAGAATGTCATCAGACTCGTGACCTTTCTCCGAGACCACTGATTAATCCTTTTAAATTTTCCCCTCAATACACATCTGTACAGAATGGAATAGCGGTTATGAGCGATCACTCCTCTTCAGAGCCTGAATCGGATTCAGCACAACGTCAAGCATCATCGGGGCAGACTCAACGTTCAGCAGAAATTTCGTCCATTGAACTCATCGATCAATGCGTTGCGTCGTTGCCGGAAGGGGATGAACGCATTGCTCTTTTGTATCAATTGCGACATCGATTCATTGCCATGACTACTGCGACTCAACAGCATGAAGTCGAGCAAGCAAAAATGAAAACGGTGATTGAAAAATTAACGTCTCCGGCTAATCGGATTGGAACGTTGATAGGTCTTCCCGAAGAAGGGGTCGCCAGAATTGTGGTTGGTGGAGCGGAATATTACGCAAATGTCGATCTGCAACTCGAAGGTGATATACCGAAAATAGGGCATCAGATACTTGTCAACGAAGCCTATGTCGTCATTCGGTCTCTTGGGTATGATCGGAGTGGCCCCATCGTGAAGGTTCGAGAGATTTTGGAAGAAGGTCGCTTACGTATCGACCAAGAAGCTGGGAGACAGGGCGTCCTTATTGAACGTGCCGATGATCTGACGAACATGGATCTGAAAGTGGGAGACGAAGTTCGATTAGATCCGACACATCGGATTGCCATTGAACGATTAGAAAATTCACAAGCGAAATCACATTTGTTAGCTGAGTTACCAACAGTGAAGTGGGAGCATATCGGAGGGCAGCAAGAAGCCATAGAATCTATTCGCCGGGCCATAGAATACCCCCTTCTTCATGCGGAATTATTTTCCCAGTATCAATTTCAACAACCCAAGGGATTTTTACTCTATGGCCCTCCAGGCTGTGGGAAAACATTAATTGGCCAAGCCACGGCGGCAAGTTTGGGTGAAATCTTGGCCAATGACGGTGGGGCGGCGACGTCTTTAATTACTGAAAATTCTAAAAAAGATTCTTCTTCAAAGCTACCGCCAATCAATGGTGGAGTTTTTCTGTATATCAAAGGACCAGAAGTTCTGAATATGTGGGTAGGGGAGTCGGAACGAATTATCCGTGATTTGTTTTTGCAGGCTAGGCAACAGCGGCAAGAGGGAAAGTTACCCTTTCTCTTCATTGATGAAGCCGAATCTATATTAGGGACGAGACGGACCATGCGTTCATACAATGTCTCCAATACCTTGGTGCCCATGTTTTGTGCGGAACTCGATGGGATTGAAAGTCTGACTCAAGTGGTGGTGATTCTCGCTTCGAATCGACCAGATATGATTGATCCGGCCGTATTGCGGCCTGGCCGAATCGATCGGAAAATTAAAGTTGGTCGACCTGGACGACACGATGTGACCGAAATTTTACGAGTGTATTTAAAGGCTGATCTGCCTTACGCCAAGAGCGATGGCTCAGGTAATGAGCCCTCAGTCTCCGAAATCATTGATGGATTAGTCGAGAATTTATTCCAAGCTAGTCAGGAAAATCGAGTATTAGCCATTCGGTTGCGTAACGGACGGCGCGAAATTCTGTCTCGCCAAGATTTATTGAGTGGAGCCGTCTTGGCAGGAATTGTTCGACGTGCCAAAGAACGAGCCATTGAGCGAACGATCAAAGCGGGCGATCAGAAATCATCAGGTCTGACCTTAGAGGATTTACTCATGGCAACCAATGCAGAATTCAAGGAAAGTGAAATTTTCCCACCCGATGATTCTGCAGAGGAATGGTTGAAACTTCTAGATTATCATCCGGATCAGGTAGTGGGCGTCTCGTCCTTAAAACCAGGCAAAGATCACGAAGAGCATCGGGTCTCTCAAATTGTCTAACAGGAATGATGAAAAAATCCACCAGCGGCGTTCTCGCCATTTGACCGTGCTCACGTACTGGAAGTACGCTCCGCGCGCCCAAAGCGCTGCGGCCTTGCTGGATGAATTTTTTGACCATTCCCGTCGATTGTTGATATTGAATTTTTTTCAGATTTATTCGGTTTTATTTAAAATACATTCAACAGGATCAAAACAAGAATGAGTTCCATTCGTCTATTTGGTATTGAGACCGAGTACGGTATTGCGCGAGAGGACACCGAGACGGCAGATCCTGTCGTGGAGTCTATGGAGTTAGTCCGGGCCTATTTGGACGGACACTTTACCTGTCGCTGGGACTATCGTGGCGAACATCCTCACGAAGATCAACGAGGGTTTCGTGTCACCGAATTAGCCCAGGATAAAGAAGAAGATCTCTTCGCCGAACAGGATGCCCATCGGCCCTTCTCCTTCCATGAAATGAAGAGTGATCTCGTCTTGCCGAACGGCGCGCGGTTTTATAACGATCACACACATCCCGAATATTCCACACCGGAATGTCGCACGATCAAGGATATCGTGGCGCATGACCGCGCGGGCGAACGAATCCTGTGGGTGGCCGCTCAACGTCGCAATGAAGTCCTGGGTGGCCGCGTGGTCCAACTGTATAAAAACAATACCGACTTCCATGGCCATAGCTATGGGTGTCATGACAACTACTTGGTTCCGCGAGCCATAAATTTTGATAACCTTGTTCGCGGGATTCTTCCGTTTCTGGTCAGTCGGCAAGTGATTGCAGGAGCCGGGAAGGTTGGCCGAGAGGCACAAGAACGCGGGTTTACGCCAGGTGGGTTTCAACTGTCGCAACGGGCTGATTTCATGGAAACCGAACTGAGTGTGGATACGATGCACAATCGTCCGATACTCAACACGCGAGACGAACCACATGCCACGCGGGAACGGTATCGACGCCTGCATCTCATCTTAGGCGACGCCAATATGTGTGAATACACCACGGCCTTGAAAATCGGCACAACACGAGTCGTGCTAGATATGATTGCAGAAGGATTCGTCCCGTCGTTTGATTTAGCATCTCCTGTTGCGGCGATTCAGGCCATTTCCCAAGATCCAGATTTGAAGACTGTCGTCAAACGACAAGAGGGCGGGACCATATCAGGTTTGGACATACAACGAGAATATGTCGAACAGGCTCGTCGCGTCTTGACTAATATTGATGAAGAAACTCAATGGATTCTCCAGGAATGGGAGTTGGTTATTGATCAATTACAGAAAGACCCACTGCAATTGGTAGGGAAGATTGATTGGGTGACCAAGCGATGGTTACTTGAATCGTTTGTCCAAGACGAAGGAATTGGATGGGACGATCCTTGGCTGGCCAGTTTAGATTTGGAGTATCATAATATCGATCCAGAGCGTGGGCTGTTTTGTGGCTTAGAAGTTGAGGGGCGAGCCACAAGCATATCTCAGGAAGATGACATTCAAGAGGCCATGAAGAATGGGCCGTTGGATACACGCGCCGGTCTCCGGGGATTGTGCGTGCAACGGTTTGGAGAAGACATCAATTCAATACAATGGGAAGGGGTTCATTTCAATGGGAAAAATGGAACACTCCATCTTGACCTGCTTGACCATCTTGAGCCAGTGTCTGTGGCTCACTGTCGAGCAGCGCTGGAAGCTGCCAAAACCCCACTGGAGATGATTAATTCCTTGGCAATCCAAAAGTAGTGCAATAAGTCACCCTCCTTTGTAAGGTCGGGGAATTTTTCCGAAGAGGGAAAATTCGGGAGGTAGAGGCACTGAATGTATGCTACTCAATTACTCACAAACAAATATGCGATAATCAAACAAGCTAAATGACGTATGTGGAGGATATAATTATGGAACATGCAATGAAATTTGTTCAGTTGATCGGAAGTCTCGACCGAAAAGAACGTCCAGTCGATCCTATCTCTAAACCCTCAGGACCTGGTGAGGATTCAGGCCCAAAACGTCCAGAAACGGATTCGCCGTCTCGTGATAATCTCATGAAGCGCATGAAAAAAGTCGATCCCAAGCAAGCCGAGAAGTATCGTCAACGGACTGGAGAATAATGAGCATGGGACAACAGGGAGATTTCCTTCAAGTGCTTCAAGAGCAGGGCTATGCGATGGATACACTCTTTCCTTCTTCGAAGGGGAGCAGTGCATTAGCGCATCCAGAGCTGACGACAGGAACCACGGTCTTTGCCATGAAATATGCTGATGGAGTGCTGGTGGCTGGTGACCGGCGGGCAACGGCTGGGAATGTAGTGATGTATGATCGGACGGATAAAGTTCTGGAGATCGATCGTTTTTCAGTCATGGCTATTGCCGGGGTTCCGGCTACGGCGTTTGAAATGGCAAGAGTCTTAGAGCATTCCTTTAAATATTACCGAAGAAGCCAGTTGCAGGATTTAAGTTTTGAAGGAAAGTTGCGAGCCCTCTCAACGCTCTTGAAAAACAATGCCCCAGCGGCATTGGCTGGGACGGGGACAGTGGTGCCGGTCTATGCAGGGTATGACCAACTTGAAGGATGCGGAAAGATTTTTTTCTATGACATTTTAGGTGCTGAATTTGAGGCCGTAGAATATGCCGTTTCCGGATCGGGATCTTCGACAATCCGAGGAATTTTGTATTATATGAATCGGTGGGGCACTGGACCCGTTGCTGGACTGAATGAAGAAGATGCCCTGATATTTGTCCTGCGTCTCATGACAAGTGCGGCAGAGTTCGATTCTGCGACGGGGGGAGTTGATGCCCAAGCGCAACTTTATCCTATCGTCAAACGCGTCTCGGCTGAAGGTGTCAGAACCATTCCCTCTGATCGTTTGAAATCGCTCTATTCAGAAAAGGTATTAACCTAATGTATGAAGAACCCTACCGCTGGATCGAAGCGGTCGCCAATCGTCGAAATTATTTAGATGATCAATTTAGTCAGGGCAATCCGTTAGTTGCCGTCTCTTTTGCCAAAGGCATTCTGCTGCTCACCGTGAATCGCGGCACGGAAAAGATTTATGAAATATACGATCGTATTGCCTTAGGCGGAATGGGACATCCCGCCGATCTTGAAAAATTACGATATACGCTATTGGATATGGCCCATGTTGAAGGGTTCCAACGATCCCCATCCGATGTGACCGTAGCCCGACTGATGAAAAATGGATTAGCTCCAGTCATCAAGCAAGCCTTTGAAGAAATTTATAAGGCTCCCTACATTACCAAGGTCTTGTTAGCCGAAGTCGGAGCAACGCAGGATCGGGATCGACTCTTTAGCATTAACTATGACGGCATGTATGAAGAACAGAAGGAATTTGGGTTATTAGCCGCGTCCCCTTCCATTCGTGAAAGCCTGGTAGAGGAATGGAAAGCTCAAGAACGACCTACGACATTACAGAATGCGTTGGAAGTGAGTCTTCGTCTTTGGGGGATTGCCAGTCTGCTCCAAGCCTCAACTTCTTCACTAGATGCAGAAGAGGAAGAAATCGCTTCGGCTACCACTGCGGCTGTATCCACACTTCCCGATGATGAAGCCATTTCCGCTCGCATTCAGGAAACACTAGCCAAAGAAACACTTGAATGCGTGCTCTTAGATCGGGAAAGCGGGAAAATGGAAACCTATCGCACCCTGACTCAATCCGAACTTCAACCCTTAATCCCCCAATATTTAATACCTGCCTCCTAGACTTGTTCGTCTTTTCCCCTCCTTTGTAAGGAGGGGCGGAGGGGAGGTACAATCTTCACTATTCTCAGTAGCTACTTCCACGTTCAATTGCCAATGACATAATAGGGTAGAAGTCCTCCATGAAAAATCGAATCTTCGGAATAGAAACAGAATACGGCTTACTCATCAAGGCGGATCAATCGAATGTATCACCGTCTGGTGTCGCTCGCCATCTCATCCAACATCTATTTGGCAATAAAAAGCAAGGCATCATTGACTGGCATTACCGTGGCCATGATGAACCACCAGGGAATGGCGGCTTTCTTCTCAACGCGGGGCGAATGTATGTCGACATGGGCCATTTAGAATATGCGTCCCCAGAATGCCATTCCTTATGGGATCTCTTGGCAGTCGATCGTGCTGGAGATTTATTGTTGCAAGACTGCCTAGACGAGCTCGAGCTGTCTGACAAAGTATCCATTATCAAAAACAATATTGATCATGAAACGGATGCCACCTTTGGGTGCCATGAAAATTATCTGGTATCCCGAGAATTTCCCTTCAACTATCAAGGGCTCGGCCTACTCATGCCCTTTCTCGTCACACGCCAAGTCTTTACGGGTGCTGGGCGCATTGGCATGGCGCGCACGGCGGATGGATGGGTTGGCTTAGATGACATCGAAGGAGGGAGAGGAAATCATTCAGCTGCATCAGCTGAAGAACCCGTGATCTATCAAATTTCCCAACGTCCGGATTATATCGTCAACGATTTTTTTGAATGGGTCCAACACAATCGAGCTATCGTGAATACGCGTGACGAACCGTTGGCTGATCCGGAGCGATTCCGTCGATTGCATTTGCTCATGGGTGATTCCAACATGGCAGAAGAAACCACCTTGTTGAAAATGGGCACCACGGGATTGGTGCTGCAGCTCATTGAAGATGGTCATGCACCGACAGGCTTGGATTTCGATGACCCTGTGCAGACCTTACGTGGAATCTCACGCGATCAAAAACGAGAATGGATGGTCACCCTCTCAAGTGGCAAGCATCTCTCAGCTTTGGATATCCAAGAAGAGTTTTGGGAGGCCGCCTCTAAACACTATGCCGGTCAAGATGAAGAAACTGATTGGGTGTTGGCGCATTGGGAATCAGTCGTGAAAGATTTACGAAAAGGCTATCAGGCTGTCGTCGGTCGAGTGGATTGGGCTTCGAAGCTCTGGTTGTTAGAAAACTTTCGCGAAGCCGAGAAATTGGAATGGGACGATCCTTGGCTGAAAAGTTTAGATTTGGAATACCACAATGTTGACCTGCAAGCCGGGCTGTATCATGGCATGGCAGAAGAAGGCGATGCGCCGCGCTTTACCACCAATGAATTAGTCAATTTATCGAAACATACCCCGCCACGAAACACGCGAGCCTTTGGTCGTTCAGAGGTCATCAAACATGTGGTCAAAGAAGGCTGGGCCGATTTTCTCGAGAAGACCGCCAAACACCAAGACCCGCGTAATCCACCCTATGTCATCAATTGGTCAGTCTTACAACTCCAAGGCAGTCCACCGTTCGTCATGTCCGATCCCTTCCGCACCTACGTCCAAGAAAGCCGCGACTATTGCACGGAAGGGGCCACTCAACGCACCCTCCAATCAGAGTCAGGCAACAAGGACCTCTAATCGAAAGACTGTGAGAACCCGAATCCGATGGTTAGCTTAACGGAACACAGGTAAGAAATGGACTCCATGAGTGGGAAGCGAGTTAACCAGTACCATCAGCATGCAGATCTAGCAGAAGGGAGATGGCAAACGATGTCGCTGGTGGAGCAGTTAGCTAATGTCGGCAGTGAGGTTGGGCGAATTTCCCGTTGGAAAGAAAAAGATCTCCAGGCTTGTGAAAATGCCTTTAAACGGGCACTTGAACTACTTGACATGACAATACAAGATCCCCAGTGGAAGGGCCGAAGGAAAGAACTGACTCGTGCGCGGGAGTTCCTCTGTGATGCGATGTTAGGTGGGAGTGAATATGGAAGCGACTTGCCCGGCCTTGATCGTTATTTTTACCATTTTGCCGTGGCAGCACGGGCTAACCGGGAAGAACCTTGCGGAAACCAACGCATGGTCACGGAGTTATCAAGGACGAAGCTCACGCACGTCCCTTCTCGATGAGCTTCTTGATACTGACGCTTCGTACGGGATCGGCCCGCATGAACACCTTCAGTTTTTCTGAGGCAGCAACTTTGTCCTTCGTTCGCACACTTGTGCTTGGAACGAGATCCGCAACAGCTTCCCCGCGATTGGTGATGGTGAAACTTTTCCCAGTTTTAACTTGATGCAGCAATTCAGGGAGCTTCGTTTTGGCTTCATACGACCCAATCTCGATCTTCATACGTACCTCCTGACTTAGGAATGTATTCTAGACCAGAATATAGAGCAACTCATATTAAGGCAATGATTCGGCGTGAAAGTTTCGTCACCGCAGTGGGCATCTAATATTTATTCCTAGCAATTCTGGACATTTTCAACCGTGAATCCATTGCATTTCTGGTGTGGATGAAATTTTCTGAAAACAATGGGGAAGATGAAGCGGAGCCAAGAAATCGGATCATACAGAATAGATGTTTTCGCACTCTTTTACCTGGCTCTCTTCGCCTCCCAAGGTCCGACGCCTTCCGTTCGGCCATCTAGGTGGATGCTCTTCGTGTAAGCTTCCCCGTCAAGCGGACAGGTCATAAATAGGGTTTTGAGGCGGTGATGGTGCATACGTACAGGGTGGCGTACCCTGGAGTGAAGCATGAGGTCGTTGCTCGTTGTAGATCGTCATCCAATTTGCCGTAAGCTCTCGCACCTCCTCCAAACTGCGAAACAGATAGAGGTCTAAGACCTCATTCCGATACGTACGATTGAAGCGCTCGATAAACGCATTCTGTGTGGGACGGCCAGGTTGAATGTGGGAGATCAGCACTCGATTGGCCTTTCCCCAATCGAGGAGACTTTGTGCGAGAAACTCTGGGCCATTATCCACTCGGATCATGTGCGGTCATTCCCGCTCTGTTTTCAGGCGATCTAAAACCCGAATCACCCGCTCCGCTCTCAGGGAGGTATCCACTTCAATGGCCAAGACCTCTCGATTGAAGTCATCGATGAGATTGAACGTGCGAAACCGGGTGCCGTGAGACAAAGCATCACTCATAAAGTCGGCTGACCACACTTCGCTCGGGGCTTCCGGCACGAATACCGGGAGCGAGGGCCGCGAGGGTAAGCGGCGTTTCGTGCGTCGGGGTTGATTCAGTCCCAATTGACGATAGACCCGATAAATGCGTTTATGATTCCAGGGATGCCCTATGGCTCGTAACCGGGCAATATATTTCCACACCCCCCAACGGGGATGGGCGTCAACCAAGTCATTGAGCGCTTCTCTCACTTTCCCATCCCGGACCTGCCAATCCACGGGGCCTCGATAATAGGCAGCCCGCGCCAGCTGCACCGCGGGACAACTCCGAACGACCGAGACCCCGTGAGTCTCCTGCATGGTCTTGACCGCCGCCCGTTTGTCGGTCGGCGTTAGAGCTTTTTTGCAAGTACATCCTTCAAGGCTCGATTCTCTAACGCGAGATCGGCATACATCCGTTTCAGCTTCGCGAGTTCGTTTTCGGTTTCCTTGAGGCGCTTGAGATCGGACGCTTCCAGCCCACCGTACTTCGCTTTCCAGTTGTAATAGGTCGCATCGCTGATGCCATGCTCGCGACACAGGTCTTTGACTTTGAGCCCAGCTTCGGCTTGTTTCAAGATGGCGACAATTTGGGTTTCACTGAATCGACTCGTTTTCATGAGAACCTCCTGGGTGAATGATGCCAGAAAGCTCTACTTTTGGTCTGTCCTCGATATAGGGAAGCTTACACAAGCCCAACGGGAGAGCAGCTTACTAAATGGCTTCAAAACGAATTCATTCATGATTTTGTGTTTGGTGTTCCTGAAGTTTCTGTAAAACAAACTCGGAATGAATGTGATTTTATGGTTGATGGCTCTCTTACCTACTGGATGCAGCAATCTGGCAAGCAGCGATATATTTTTGGCGGAGGTGGCCTTTCGACAGGGTCTATTTATCACGAGCTCTTTATTCGTGGCGGGTTACGTCGTGCGCCCATTGGGAATTGGTTCGCGGATCAAATTCCTAAAAAATGGCCACAAGTTATCCCTTCCTTTCTCTCAGGTTTCCGGGTCTCAGGGATGTTGCGATATGGACGGTCTTATTCGGGAAGTGCCTCTAAAAATGTAGCCCCTCAAACATATCAAGGCCAATTCTCGGTGAGCTGGGGTATTTATGATGAAGAACTGGTTCCTTTTTTTTGAACTTGAATCAGGCCTCACACTGGACTCCGGGTTATTCACTGATTTTCGTGGGGACGCTTTAGAATAGTGGTTTGTTTCCCTGATTACTGTCCGCATAAGGTATTTTACATTTGAAACGTGGAATGATCTCATTAATCAAAAAGATTTTGGACCAACCTACGGGGGCAGAGTCATGGTCAATATTTATCCATGCCTCAAGCGGCCTTCAGATTGTTTCTTCTGGAAATAAATTACATACCAAGTTTTTTAAATTAGGGCATAGAAATCAATTTATATAGGTGTCAGGAACGAATGGCACTAAGTTAAGCTCTCTTTGCACGGGATTTTCCTCGATGGGGGATGACCTTCATCTCATGCCGTGGAGCGGTTAATAATTGGTAGGACTTGGGTCGGCGTTTGACCGCTCGCGGCTCGCT
>JAJDBQ010000105.1 GCA_029261255.1 Nitrospirales bacterium | reverse complement strand
AGGAGCTGAATGCTCCTTGAGATACTCGTCCTGAAGCACTTGATGAACGAACCCGGTATAGCCGGTCCATTCATCCTCGGGTTTAGGGTCGGAGAGGGCCACGAACCACTTGAAATTTGGAAACTCAGCTTGGAGCTGATTGAATTCTTCCTCGTAGAACACTTCTCGTCGACTCCGTGCGCCATACCAAAACGTGATGGTCCTTTTCGTATGTACACGCTTGAGTTGATCGAAAATATGCGATCGCATGGGAGCCATGCCTGCTCCGCCCCCGATAAAGACCATTTCGTTATCCGTGTCCCTCGCAAAGAACTCCCCAAATGGTCCAGAAATCGTGACCGTATTCTTTGGCTTCAGATTGAAAATAAATGAGGACATTTTTCCAACCGGGATATCATCTGCCGCCCCAAACGGCGGAGTAGCAATTCTCACATTTAGCATGATGGTCCCTTTTTCCTCAGGATAACTGGCCATAGAATAGGCACGCATCTCCGTCTCATCAACCTTGGACGTTAATTGCCAGAGATTCGCTTGATCCCAGTCTTCTCGAAATTTTTCTTGAATATCAAAGTCCGGATATTTCAATTCATGAGGCGGGCATTCGATCTGAATATATCCACCAGCTCGAAAGTCGACATGCTCACCTTCAGGAAGATCCAACGTCAGTTCCTTAATAAAGGTGGCGACATTCGGATTCGATCGTACCGTGCATTCCCATTTTCTAACTCCAAACACTTCTGGGGGAATCTCGATTTTCATGTCTTGCTTCACCGTCACTTGGCAAGAAAGACGTTGCCCCTCTGCCGCCTCGCGCTTGTTAATGAATGATGTTTCCGTGGGAAGAATCGCTCCTCCACCCTCGAAAATTTTACAACGACATTGACCACATGAGCCGCCGCCGCCGCATGCCGATGCGAGGAAAAGTTTTTCGTCAGCCAAGGAGGTAAGCAGTTTTCCGCCTACAGGTATTTGAATCGTCTTTTCCCCGTTAATAAGGACATTCACGCTCCCTGATGCCACCAGTTTAGATTTGGCACCAAGGATCATAAAGACCAACGCAAGAATGACGGTCGTGAAAAAACTCACACCTAAGAGAATTTCAAACATGGCAGTCAGTTCCGAGTTTCACATCCAACCACAGCCACCTCAATGTCTCACTCTGAAACTTCATTAAAACTTCATTCCAGAAAACGCCATGAATCCCATCGCCACCAGGCCACATGTAATGAAGGTAATCCCCAAGCCTTGCAGGCCGTTGGGAACATCACTGTACTTCAGTTTCTCGCGAATACCGGCAAACGCGACGATAGCCAAGGCCCAACCAAACCCACTTCCAAATCCATAGACCACGCTTTGGCCAAACGTGTAGTCACGCTCCACCATAAAGAGCGTGCCTCCCAAAATGGCACAATTCACCGTGATCAATGGCAGAAATATCCCTAACGCGCTGTACAAGGCCGGGACAAATCGATCCATGGCCATCTCAAGAATTTGCACAAGTGCGGCGATCACCGCGATGTAGCTAATGAGACCGAGAAAGCTCAGATCAACGTCGGAGAGACCTGCCCAGGCAAGTGCCCCGTCTTTCAGAAAATATTGATACAGTAAGTTGTTCACGGGGACAGTGATGCCTTGCACAAACATCACCGCGATACCAAGCCCCAAGGCGGTCTCAATTTTCTTGGAGACGGCCAAGAACGTACACATCCCAAGGAAAAAAGCCAGAGCCAAATTCTCGACAAAAACAGCTTCAATGAACAACGTCATGTAATCAGCCATTACGCGTCCTCTAACCTGTGTACGTGACGAATCTGATACTCCGGATTTTCAACCTGCTCAACTTTCCATGTTCTCAAGCCCCAGATCAGCAAACCAACAATGAAAAAGGCACCTGGGGGCACGAGCATCAACCCGACTGGCGTAAACCATCCTCCGTCCGTCACAAGCGGAAGTATTTGGTACCCAAGCAAAGTGCCCGAGCCAAACAATTCCCGTGTTGAACCGACAAGAATGAGAATGAGACTATACCCCAACCCATTCCCGATGCCGTCCAGAAAACTCATACCTGGACTGTTTTTCATGGCGTAGGCTTCTGCGCGGCCGAGAACAATGCAATTGGTAATGATCAAGCCCACGAACACGGAAAGTTGCTTGCTAATTTCAAAAAGAAAGGCCTTCAACAGTTGATCAACGATAATCACCAACGACGAGATAATGATCATCTGAACAATAATTCTGATGCTGCTGGGAATATGATTACGAATGACGCTCACGACGACATTGGAACAGGCTAAGACTGATGTGAGCGCCAGGCACATCACAAGAGATGGGGCCAGCTTGCTGGTGACAGCCAGCGCTGAACACACGCCTAAAATCTGCAAGGCAATGGGATTATTGTTAAAGAGCGGATCCGTTATGACTTTTTTGGTTTCGCTATTCATGTGAACCCAGTTACACCTTATTCTTGAATTTCTGAAGATATGGCCCAAACCCATCTTCCCCGAGCCAATACTGCAACATATTCGTCACGCCATTTGCTGTAAGAGTCGCCCCTGACAAACCATCAACATGAAATTGCTTGTTGGGATCATTTGACCCCACTGAGCCCTTGATCAACTGAATGCGAGGAGCACCAGCCGGATCGTAGACGAGCTTCCCTTCCCATTGTTTCCTCCATTTGGGATTATCCACCTCACCGCCTAATCCAGGCGTTTCCCGATGCTCATAAAACTGCAGGCCAAAGACCGTGTTGGCATCACCTTGGAGCACCAAAAACCCATACAGCGTTGACCAAAGGCCGTATCCGTGAACCGGGAGAACAAAATATTGAATCTGATTATCCTGTCGCACGAGATAGACCGTCGCGTACTTGGCTCGTTGCTTGATCTTGGCAAGGTCTCGTTGAGGAGGGATCACGAGATTTTGGTTGGGGTCTTTTGCGGCCTGGCGTTGATCGTACTGATTTGGGTCAATCGATTCGACATACTCCCCAGTTGCCAGATTGACAATTTTGGGCTCGATCTGTTTGAACAGCTGGGCTATGTCGCCCCCCGGCTGCATCAGTTTGGTGACTTCGAGGATGTTCTTCTTTCGGTCCAAATCTTTGTTCGCAATTTGCAGAGGCTTGAGACTCACCGCCGCCGTTGAGATCAACGCAGAGCACACCAAACAAAGCAGCAACGCCACTAGGAGAGTTTTAAGAGTGCTGTCGTTTGGTAGAGCGAAGAAGGATTTCATCAATTTGAACCCTTTTGGCCGACTGGTAGGTCAGTTGGATTGTCGGGCAAGATGACGACTCCTTTTCGCAATATGGACTTGCACCACAGCATAATCAATCAGGGGCGCGAAGATATTCGCAAACAAAATTGCCAGCATAATGCCTTCCGGAAATGCAGGGTTCGATACCCTGATTAAGACAGTCATGAGCCCTATCAAAATACCAAAGATCCACCGACCGGCATCGGTCATTGCTGCGGACACTGGGTCCGTTGCCATAAAAATCATCCCAAAGGCTAACCCTCCCAGCACCAAATGCCAGTACCAGGGAACAGCAAACATGGGGTTCGCTTCGCTCCCGATCAGATTAAAGAGAGTGCTGGTGGCAATGACGCCAAGGAACACCCCGGCTATGATCCTCCATGAAGCCACTCCGGTATACACGATAAAGATTGCGCCAAGAAGACACGCGAACGCCGAGGTTTCGCCCAACGAGCCTTGAATCGTCCCAAAAAATGATTGCATCCAGGTTATGCCACCATCTTGAATGGCAGACACGCCGCCCTCAGCAGCCAGGCCAAGCGCCGTCGCTCCGCTGAACCCGTCAACAGCGGTCCAGACAGCATCCCCAGAATGCTCGGCAGGAAAGGAGAAGTACAGGAACGCCCGCCCAGTCAGGGCCGGATTTAAGAAATTTTTGCCGGTTCCCCCAAAGACCTCTTTGCCGAGCACGATGCCGAAGGTGATCCCAAGCGCAACTTGCCAAAGGGGAGTGGTCGCCGGAACAATCAACGCAAAAAGCATGGTTGTCACAAGAGCACCTTCGTTAATTTCATGATTGCGAATCGCCGCGAATACCACTTCCCAAATGCCCGCAACACCAACACTGACGACGTAAATAGGGAAAAAATACAGGAATCCATGCCACGTGCAAGCCCATATATTAGCTGGGTCGTATCCAATCCCCAGTCCGTCCAGCACCCCCCCTCGCCATCCTGCTGCCGCCTCAATGCCCAGACTCGCCATAGCGGCATTGGCTTGAAGCCCCGTGTTGTACATCCCCATAAACGTGCAAGGAATAAGCCCGACCACAACAAACATCATTACGCGTTTGAGATCTGATCCATCGCGGACATGCGGTGCACTCTGATTGACGTCTGGAAGGGAGTAAAAAAATCCGTCGATCATCTCGAAGAGCGCGTAATATTTTTCGTATTTCCCCCCCTTGGCAAAAAGAGGGTTCAAACGATCCATCAGTCTTCGCAAGCCCTTCATTATCCCTCCTCCTCGATCTGCTGAAGATTATCTCGGAGGTACCCTCCAAAGTCGTATTTACTTGGACAAACAAAGGAACACAATGCGAGGTCTTCCTCATCCAGTTCCAAACAACCCAGCGCCTGAGCCATATCGGTATCGCGGACAGCCAGCGCCTTGAGTAATGGTGTCGCAAGAATATCGAGGGGCATCACTTTTTCATACACACCAATCGGCACAATG
>JAJDBQ010000104.1 GCA_029261255.1 Nitrospirales bacterium | reverse complement strand
TTTGATCTGATCAGTCAGGGGTATGTTCTGCTGAACCGAGTCCAAACCCTTGTGTTGGATGAAGCCGATCACATGCTCGATCTCGGATTTATTGGAGATATTCATTCGATCAAAACAAAGCTACCACTCAACCATCAAACTCTCTTTTTCTCAGCAACCATCAATGCCGACATCAAAAAACTGGCGTATTCTCAGGTGAGAAAATCGGCGATCCGGATTCAAATCTCGCCAGATAATCGTGTCTCCAAAAATGTCACCCACTATGTCATGTTCGTTGAAATGGATGATAAACGGTTTTTCCTGGAGCGGTTCCTGACCGATAATCCTGAGAGCCGGGTGATCGTGTTTGTTCGAACGCGAGTGCGAGCTGAACGGGTTGCCAAGGCGATGGGTCGTGTTGAGATAGAAACGCTGACCATTCATGGAGAAAAGGATCAGCGTGACCGGGCTGAGGTGATGAACGCATTTAAAGCAGGGGCCTGTCAGGTGTTAATCGCCACAGATGTTAGCGCACGCGGCATCGACATTCCTGATGTTCATTACGTGCTGAACTATGACTTGCCGGATAAAGCAGAGAACTACGTGCATCGTGTGGGAAGAACCGGGCGTGGGGTCAAAAAGGGGACGGCGATTTCGTTCTGCAGCAAAGAAGAAAAGGCACGGCTTGAGGAAATTCAAGGATTTTTAGATCAAGAGATTGATGTCATCGAACTCACGAAAAAGGATTACGCCTTTACGCTGGCACATCCTAGCGGGGAACCCAGCTTGGAGGAGTTGCTAAAAACAATAGAGGAAGAAGAGGGGGAGAAAAGGAACAAAAAGAAAAAAAGGAAACCGGAAAAGAGAAAGAAAAAGACCTAAGGGGAAGAGGAATGGGAAAAGACCTTTTTGCCTTGAACGCAAAGTGCTAAGCCCCGACGCAGGGGCAATCTGCCGACCCTGTCGTCTGACATACGGAAATTCACCTTTCGAGTTCGGTCTGAGAGGACCATGATCATGAATCAGACTCAGCCTTGCACACCGTGGTGGCATGGGAGAGGAAAAAAGCTTCCCCCCTCCTTCGCTTTCGAGTCAACTGGATCTAAATCTATTCAATCAAGACTTGCCCCCTTACACCCTCTCATTTCCGAGGCTTCCGATGAATGAAATCGCGAACATGGATCATCAGAAAGCGCTTCTTAATTTTGCTGGCGGCCAGGGTTATGGAACTCCCGGTTTCCCGATTCCTTCATTGGACCCGACTTTAGCCAGGAGGCTGCTCTCTCGCATCGAGAAGATACGGTGGAGTCTGAACCGTTACAGCTTAGAGCTGAACTTTGATCGTGGAAAGCTGACCGTAGCCGAATTCATAGATCTCGCCCGCGCTTGGGGCTTCGATGGAGCTCAGCTACATATTGCCAAGGATGGGCCGCGAGTCTGCCTCTCGGGCGAGTCAGACGAGGATCTCAAACGGCTCGCCGAACAAAAAGGGAAACGAAAGCTCGAACTGCAGCTCGACATCAGCGCCACCCAGAAAAGTGATGTTGAAGATGTCATCCGTGTCGCGCGCGCCATGGGGACGAATGTCATTCGGTGCTACATTCGAATGGGAGGGACCCTCAAGGAAATTTGCAATCAGGCCGTCAGAGATCTTTCCTACATGGCGGAAATGGCGGAAAAGTGGGATCAGATGGTGCTACTCGAACAACACGAGTTGCTCACGGGGCATGAAATGGTCGATGTCGTCGAACGAGTGGGCTCGGAACGGATCGGGATCCTTTTCGATTTTGGCAATCCAGTCTCGGCCGGTCGCGAGCCACTGGACGATCTGATGGTCATGAGCAAACACATTCAAGGCGTCCACTGCAAAGATGTCCGGATCGTGGGCACGGACGGAATTCGAGTTCAGCTTGGCGTGGAGATGGGAACCGGCCATCTCAATTTAGCGAAGATGTTCCTGGATCTTCTTTGTCTAGACTCCGAATCGGACACCGCTCAGGTGAAATTCTTCGCGATACAGATGGCTGTGGATCACCTCTGCCTCGGATTGAGAACGCCAAATGAGTCTAAGACCAAGATTTTTTCTCAGCAAAATCCCAGCAAGACGTGCTTTCCAGCCAACCTGACCGGACATGTTCTGGAAAGAAGACTTGAGAAAGAGCGGACGGATGCTCGCGCGGCCCTCAGCCATTCAAAAGACATCGTGGAGGACCTAAGGAAAATCCTGGTCGGCTATCTGGACAGTCTCGAATCCTGATGACGTGTTTTCCATCAACCTGGCTCTACTGGCAAAAAACTCTATCGCAGCCGATCGGCGGCAGAGAGCCCGGACAGTCGCAGCGCTCGACAACCCTTCGAATGCGGCACGTTCCTACCGATTCGTGACGCCGGCTGACAAAAGGAAAACGCCTTTTCCAGAATCAAAAAGAATAAGACACATTGTAAGTTCACCCATGTTCTGCAGTCTCAGAGAAGAAAAACCGGGAAGTGACCTTACCAAGCATTTACTCTGACCCTTCAATATGAATTAAATGCAAACCTTTGGCATACGCTCTAGGGCTTAATTTGTGTTCATGATGTTGTTGCAAATGAAGTGAAATGTCATCGAGTGTGATGCGCCCTCTGGCCAAACCCAGCAAAGCACCCATTAAATAACGGACCATGTATTTGAGAAAACCATCGCCAACAATTTTCAGATAATACATACCATCGACCATCGGCATAAAATTAGCCTGATGAATATCGCAATACAAAACCTCTCTGACGCTCGTCACCACAGATTTATCACGGCGACTAAAGCTGTAAAAATCATGCTGGCCAACAAATAGCTGGCAGGCTGCCCGTAGTAACTCCAGATTGTCGGGTTCGTGACTCTTGGAAGGCAAATACGATGCAATATCAGAAGTCGCGACATTATCGACTGGTGATGCAACAAAATAATAGTGATACTCCTTGCTCATACTATTTCTATTCGGCTGATATTCCTTTGTCGATGCCGTACATTTGAGCACTCGAATATCGCCTGGCAATAAGGAGTTAAGTCCCAGTAACAGGTGCTCGGGACTGATTGATATCGGCAATGTAATTCTCGCCTGTTGCCCCTGCGCATGAACACCGCGATCTGTACGACTCGCGGCAGAAATGGTACAGGGTTGATACTTCACAATTTTTTTCAGGGCATTTAAAATCGTGCCTTCAACAGTTGGTTTTTCCTCACGAAAGGTATCGAGAGACTGTGCCTGCCAACCAGAGTAGTGAGTGCCTTTATAGGCGAGTGTCACGCGAAAGTAGTACATGCGAATGTCTGTTTTTTCTTATTAACGGGAATAGGAATTTTAAAAATTCTTTTTCCCTAAATCGGAAAATATCAAAGGCCTCGTTACGGGATTAATCTACATCCACGACCATCTGCTCGGCGGATTTTCCTTCTGCGAGTTGAGTCTGAGCGGGCTTACGCCAGGGATCAGACCCAGTATGACACGCTAGTGTGGCGTGTGCGAGGGGGAATGGGACAAAGGCGGAGTGTCGGTTCAGGCATGGAGCCGGAATTCAGGAGTTCTTGGGATCAGGTGTTGCGATCACGCATTCCGCTTTCGCCTTTACTTAACAACTCCCAAGCGTGACTAACCGCTGTCATATTGCAAAACCTGAACCCTCACAAAAACGAATAATTTGGTCATTTAGTATTTGCGTGAGCCGGGTTTCGGCCCGGCAGCCGAGGTCCTTTTGTTTCGGCAAAAGGACCCAAAACCATTGACGCCCAGTTCGGCCTTTTTAGATTAAGCGTACGCGAGAAAGGGAGGGCGCGCCAACTCGCCAGGCTCAAACAAGGCCCGCCAATGCTTGAAGAGCGTCCGCCAATAAGACCGAACAGCAGGCGTCGGTTCGAAAGATTTGGAACAAAGAAATCTATAAGGTCTATCTGAGGTTATGCCTTAAATCAAACAATCCACTTTCGGCTTCCCTCAACTACCCCCAAGCGTATTCTTCCTCTGTCGCATGGCAAGACTGAAACCAGGACCATGCCTAACGTCTTAAATCAAGCCTCCTTGTTTTTTGGCGTCGGCTTAAATGACTTGTTAGAGCCGCACCCATCGGGCAGCAACACTTCAATACGATCATACAGTTCCTGAAATATCGGGCTGCTAATTAAGATGTTTTCAATGAGCCCCGCTTCTTTGCCAGAGAGTTTGGAGCCATAGGAAAAATGGAAATCTTGTTTTTCCTTGTCTAGAGTAAAAGCCAAGGTATTTGAGTGAAAATTAGGATGAGAAAACTCGCAGAGCCATTTATAAATGTCCATCAATATAGTGTGTTCTTTCGCGACTCCCCCTAGTATGTGCTTACTGACTGATTTGTCTGCATATTCGAGCATGGTTAGAACCTGTTTGGCTTCAGCTACATCGAATTTTTTGCCAGCTGACCCTAAGATCATTTCGTCTCTGGAGCCTAATAACTGAGTTACAATGTCTTGATCAACCACTTCTGGAGACAAATGCCCCTGCCCCAGTGAGGTCAAACGATTGTGCAAGTATCCGATTGCTGCTGTTGTTTCAAAATGTCCGCGTATCGAAAGCACCATCGAGTAACCATTATCATTAATTAGTGCGTTGACAGAGCCTTCAAACAGCTTGATTTCCCTGTGCAGAAGGACTTGCCGAAGAACCAGAGCATATTCGCGGATTGCTCGTAGGTCACCCCAGTGATCACGCGGTCTAACTCTTATCCTATTTTCGGTCCTCGCCAGTAAATCGTTGTAAGAAGATTTATAGTCCTCTGCATCGATACCTCGACTTTCGAATTCCTCTCTGATGTCATCGAAGTTCATAGTGTTTCTGGGCTCTAACGTGCGTCATCCAACATATGTCGGAACCAGATACGGTCATCCTCCCGCATATTGGACCTCTGCCTGTTCCAAAACTTGCTGACGGAAATACCGGCTCAGGTCCTGTTGTGTGCGAAGGTCGACCTTCCTTCCCTCCAACAAGGTCGAAAGCTCCCGCTCCATACGAGCGATCCCAAAAAGCCCTGGCACACGATCTGGCTCAAACTCGACCAACAAGTCAATGTCACTATCGGGACGAAAATCGGCACGGAGGGCCGAACCGAAAACGGCCAGCCGATTGATACCATGTTCACGGCAGAATGCAGCTATGGCATCCTTCGGCATCACAATTGTCGAATTCATTTTTCAATCTCCATAATCATCAGACTTCCGATGCTCAATTCATCCACAATTTTCCACACGAGGACAGAGACGCTTTTGCAAGTCATGCGTCCATTAAGGAAGAGCACAAACAAATTCTTCGCCAATTACGTGGATTTGTCAAGTTGCAGGATAGCTAAAAGAGAACAGGGATGCTCATAATCTTTTTTAGAGGAATTTCTAATCCCCCCAATCCCCGTAGTGAAAGAGGAAAACTAGTTAGCTTAGCGGGTGGACATGCGCTGGAGGATGACTTCTTTTTTCTTTTCTAAGAAAGGTGTGAGTTTGGTTGGCTTGTATCGGAGGGGGCTGGGGATGACGGCGGCTAGACGCGCGGCTTGCTCTTTTGTCAGTTGTCCTGCAGATTTATGGAAGTAGCGCTGGGCGGCGGCTTCGATGCCGAATATTCCTCGTCCCCATTCGATAATATTGAGGTACAGCTCTAGAATACGATTTTTGCTTAGCGTGGTTTCCAATATCCACGCAATAAGTAGTTCTTTGAATTTACGAATGGGATCGCGTGATGTCGAGAGATAGAGATTTTTTGCTAACTGTTGGGTGATGGTTGAGCCGCCTCTCACGATTCTTCCTTTTTCCCAATTCGTCTTGAACGATGTTCGTACTTCATGCCAATCGATTCCAGCATGGTTGTAGAATCTCGCGTCTTCTGCAATCAACACGGCCTTGCGAACATGCTTGGGAATGTTGGACAGAGAAACCCAACGATGATCTATCTTCAACGTCTTACCCTTCGCTCGAGCCTCTTCCATGCGCTGCTGCATCAGCGCTGTTTCTTTAGGGTTTTTTGTCTCAAGACTAAGAATAGAGGTAATGGGAAGGGTCAGTATTTCGAACAGCAGAAACACACCAACAATTCCCAAGAGGAGTTTCCATGGAATTTTTTGGAACCAGTGGCGGCGCTTGATGCGACGAGTGCCCCTTCTTGAACGCTGCCCAAGATTCCAGAGTCGTCGATGCGCTTTCCCCACCCAATCTCCTCAATTTTGTCATCACGCACGTATGAGCACCATAATGGCGTCATCTCAAGCTACCCAACAAGCATACAATAGGCAAATGCGACTTGAGAAAACACATCTGCACTGATTCACCTCCCCCTCGGATGACGATAAAGACCATCGTCGTTTGAGCATAAGAATGATATCGATTTATTAGCAAAGAAGAGACTACACGGTGAAAGGCTATTTGGTTTATACTAAGAGATAAGACGACTACGTAAACCCACAGGATGAAACATGGCGAAAACGACTGACAATTTTTACAGTATATTAGGTGTTCCAAAAACGGTTGATCAAAAAGACCTGAAGAAAGCGTACCGTCGACTGGCGCGTAAGTATCATCCCGACCTCCATCCTGGTGAAAAAAAGGCCGCGATGGAAAAGAAATTCCAAGAGCTCAACGATGCCTATGAGGTCTTAGGCGACGAGGGAAACCGTAAAAAATACGATCAATACGGCCCGAATTGGAAGGACGCCGAGGCCTACGAACAGGCACGGCAACAAGCGGGAAGAGGCCAAGGGAGACATCCACACTCACCCTTCGGACCAGATAGTGGAGATTTCAATGACAGCTTTGAACAGATGTTTCGTGGAGGAGGCCAAGGTGGATCGTTCAGAGGTTTCGCCATGGCCGGTGCTGACTTAGAAACGGAACTACCCGTTTCTCTCCGAGAGGCTTTCACCGGAACCAGCCGGAGCTTGAACCTACCCGATGCCACTGGAAATTCCCGACGCATTGAAGTCCGCATTCCCGGGGGAGTCCGTACTGGCGAACGCTTGCGCGTGAAAGGGAAAGGTGAACAAGGGCGCGGAGGAGGCCCAGCAGGAGATTTATTTTTTCATGTCCGCGTTGCTCCACATCCGGTCTATCAACGAAAAGACGCCGATATCATCGTCACGCTCCCCTTGTGGCCCTGGGAAGCGGCATTAGGGACCGACGTCGAAGTCCCAACATTATCTGGCGCCGTGCGTCTTAAAATTCCTCCTGGCAGTCAGTCGCAACAACGCATGCGCCTCAAGGGGAAAGGACTTCCCAAACGAAACGGCGGACATGGTGATCAATTTGTCGTGTTGAATATAATCATACCCAAAGACTCGTCTCCCGAAGAACACGAACTGTATGAACAGTTAGCCTCCTTCGAACACCCTGACCCACGTTCGTCCTTGCTTCAAGAGGGAACCTATGGATGACGAAGCCCAACCCACAGTGGAACAGGTCACCGCCGAAATCCTCACTCACAGCTTGATGCGTCGAGAGGAAATGTGTGCTCGCTTAGGCATTGACGATGAGATGTTAGAAGTCTGCCTACGTTGGGAAATCGTGCAATTACCTGAACCAGATATAGAAGGCTCAATTCTTTTTTCACTCGATGCGTTTGACCGCTTGCAACGTGGGCTTCGATTGCACCACGAACTTGAGATAAATTGGCAAGGCGTCAGTGTGGCCTTGGAACTCCTTGAGCGCATTGAAGCACTTGAACAACAAATTCATGATCTTTCCCACCAAGCAGACGACTAACTCTTTTTTCTTCTCCTCGAGACGGCCCGGAGCTGACGATACTCCCGTATCTCCACTCCCCTCTCTCCTGATTTCCTTTTGATTCATTTCTACAACTGTTTTAGAATACCAAATCTTTGGGGTACTGAAGTTTCACTCTTCACCCATTGCACGTTTTTTGAATTTTTTTCATTCATCAGGAGGATGATTCATGCCTGACGTCACACTCAAAGGAAAAGTTTTTGACGCACGACCCGACCGCATTGATTTACGGGATCGAGAATATCAGCCTCGCTTACGCTCATTACCACCTCAATTTCCTGATGCATCGTTTATTGAACAACATTTTCCCAGCTATGCCGAGGCCGAACTAATTTTGGATCAAGGCGAAGAAGGCGCATGCACCGGATTTGGGTTAGCCGCCGTCATCAATTACTTACGATGGCGACAAGCTTTCGAACAGAACACAGACAGCCCCCAAAAAGTCAGCGAGCGGATGCTCTATCACCTAGCCAGACATTACGATGAATGGCCTGGTGAAGATTACGAGGGTTCAAGTTGCCGAGGAGCCATGAAAGGGTGGCATCGTCATGGCGTCTGCTTAGAACCCACGTGGCCATATCGAAATACCTCAAAGAACGTCGCATTTGTCGAACCTAAACCTGGATGGGACGATGAAGCGGCTATTTGTCCACTCGGGGCATACTATCGCGTAAGCAAAGACTCCATCACGGACATGCAAGCCGCCTTATACGAAGTTGGGGCATTGTTCGTCTCAGGCGATGTGCATAGTGGATGGTTTCCTCGATCGAATAAATGGACAATCCCCAAGGGAGAAATGCTAGCCCATATCGTGATGCCTCAGACCGCCAGAAATACCGGCGGACATGCGTTTGCCCTTGTCGGTTACACCAATAATGGGTTTATCGTGCAAAATTCATGGGGATCTAAATGGGGCACATATGGCTTTGCGATTCTGACGTACCCTGACTGGGTGAAACACGGCAATGACGCCTGGGTCGCCGTCTTAGGTGCCCCCATGTTTGGAGGAAAATCTCGTCGCTATCAAATGCCAAAATCACGCTCAACCTCAGCCAATGCACCAGCACAGTTATTCGGTTTATTTAATGACAAAGCTGAGACTCGAACGCGTAGCAATCCAGCAATCGAGCCATGGAGTCATGACACAGCATACGATCATGCCATCGTTCTGGGTAATAACGGCACGGTCTTAAATCGAAGTCTCGTTCGCGAATCGGCACTAAAATCCTTACAAGATGTCGTATTGGCTAACCCCCGAGCGTGGCTGGACAAGTCCACCAGGAATAAGAAGATTGTGTTGTATGCCCATGGAGGATTGAATTCAGAAGAAGCCGGGATGAACCGTATTCGTATCTTAGCCCCATATTTCGAGGCCAATGGAGTGTATCCAATATTTTTTAGTTGGAAGACGGGTTTTTTGGAAAGCCTGAGCAACATTACAGGCGATGCAGTTGGAGGCATTGAACCGCAAGGCTCATGGAAGGATATCTGGCACTCCGTTAAAGATGCGGCCAAAGAAGCGAAAGACCGCGCCATCGAAGCAGCCTGTCAGCACTTATTAGTCAAAGCCGTGTGGGCGGAAATGAAGCAAAACGCTAGGGCTGCCGCTAAACTCCAGCACCCGACATTAGGTATCGTCACTGATTATCTGACCAATCTCAAGGCCATCTATCCGAAGACGGAAATACATCTCATCGGCCACTCAGCGGGCTCTATTCTCTTAGGATATTTTTTGGATATTCTTAAGGACCGCAAGATGAAAATCAATTCTTGTACTCTTTTAGCCCCAGCCTGCACCGTTCGCTTTGCATTAAATCACTACAAACCCGCTATTGGAGTAAGAAACGTTCTTCAAAAATCTAATCTCACGATTGAAATGTTACGCAATGATCGGGAATTGGAAGATTCAGTCGGGCCCTATGGAAAATCCTTACTCTACTTAGTCAGTCGCGCCCTGGAAAATTATCATCGAACCCCGCTATTGGGAATGGCGGATGCGTGGGATCCAAAAGCTTTAGATAGCTGGCATCCAGCACTACAGAAATCTGTCACCGACTGGCAGAAATTTTGGGAGACTAACCCCCAGAGTCCACAACCTAAACAGCATTCTGGAACCCATGTATCTGACGGGGTTGATAGAATCCCGTTAGCCCACGGATCCTTTGATAACGATGTAGCCACCATGACGCGCACAATTAAACGTATTCTCGGAACTAATAAGTTGAAATATCGTATTGAGAACCTGAAAGGATTCTAATCACCTCATTAGGAAGAACACTCCATCAGGAAGAGCACATGGCAGAGACGAAAAAGAAGGCTCTACGAATTTTTGTTTAAGCAGAAAAGGAATGAAAACATTCCAGAAATTCCCCCTCGTTTGTAAGTAGCTGCTAGTGGAGGTAGAGACACCGAATGACACTCAGCGATCAAACCCTATGCGAAGTATTCTTTGACACAACAATCTCATGAATTATTGCACTTACGATTTGAAGCAAAGCAGCAAATTAAGGCCTAGCGAGTAACTGATAGCCAGTCAATCCCAGATAGGCCTCTTCTACCGTACGAACCGGAGAGACGTGCATCAGAAAGGGCGCCTGCCAATCGCCGTCCCGTTCGTCATACACACTTGGGATGAAGACCCGTCGAAAATGTTGGCGATGTGCAGCCGTAATTTTCAGCTGTAGACCACCCACGGATCCTATAAGACCTTGGTCGGTAATCGTACCGGTTAAGATACGCCCTTCTAATAGTGGCTCCCCCTTGGCCAAAGCCACCACACTCAACCCCACCATCGCTGAAAGACTTTCTCCGTACACAGTTAAGCCTACATACGGAAATTTGAGTTGTATGGTCAAAGAGTCTGCGGGAAGATGTGCGGCTTCCAACGCTCGCGTGATGGCGTTATGCGTCGCTTTTCTGGCTAATAAAGAAAACTGCCCAGGTTCCGTGTGAAATTGAATGCGTAAACCACCCTGATCTCGACGTTTGAATAAGTCGATCACAATATTCGAAACCAATCCCATCGGCGCACGCTGAGAATTTACTGAGGTCCCCAGGATGGGAACCTGCAGATGCAGAACCTGGGCGGGAGTTGGCTTGGCCAAAATCCCTGGCCCCCACCAAACCATTCCAATCATCCCCAACCCGACGACTAACGCTTTTAGAACAATTTTCACGGCCATGCGCAATTTTCTCACTACTCATATTGTTCGTTGCAGTCATTATATCTCGTCCTAGCCCAAGATGAGAAGTGCATTATCGTATTTGGGAACATCGGACAAGTTAACTGAATTGCTCTCGGTGCATAAGACAGTGGCGTCAACTAATATCTATTAGCGACAAATTTATCGGATATTCTCGCGGATTCGCATTTGTAGAAATATCTTCTCAGGAGGAGGGCACATCGGCAACTGATGCCTTGAACTGCACTGAATTTGTTGGCCGAACCTTAACCACCAACGAAGCCAGCCTAAAAGCCACAGTCACAGACGGCGGTAGCGGAGGATTTGACAATAAACGCCACGCCACTTCTAACAACAATCCTATACATTCAGAATAAAAGGGGGAGAGGCTAACGTAGCCACTCCCCCTTTTCATTCCGATTCAACTTATAAATATCCCCACGTCTATGTCAGTTCTCCTAAAAGGGAAAAGATATTCCGATAGAGTTTCTTCTCTGCTCCTATCAAGCCGGGATCAGTAAAACAACCAAAACCAATGTCCAGGTGATCGAAGCTTCTGCCTATACTCTCCTCAGCTTTCTCATAATACCACTTTCCATTTTCAATAGGGTCTCTATTAAAAATCCGAACCAGGACAAAGTAAATATCCGTGAAGCTTTTACATTCTCTAATATCTTCCAAAACGCTCTGGCCCGTTTCCACTACATTCTCATTCCCCAGCACAGGATCTAGCCCCCAGTCTTAACCCAACATTAATTTTATATGCATGATCAATATTTTTTTAGTTTCATCAGGATAATTTCATAATTTACAGGCGATTCTGCACGCGATTTGTGCAGGAGGGTACGGAATGAATTTGCATGCAGTACACGCAAATCGCTTGACAACACGTGCAATTTTTTTGACCTTACGCCACGCACTTTTGAGCCAGAGGGGCTCTACACCGGAATCGCAGCCATCTCCCCTTGAATCCGTACGGCCCTCTCGATGGATGCCTCAATCATTTGTGGAAGTTTCATTGGTACTCTCCTTAATAGTCATTGATAAAAGGTTAAACATCGAACCGACCGGATAATTCAGACCCTCAACGCTCAATGCCGCTAAACAGATCCAAACATCTTGATAATTCCCAAAGGAACTCTTGGATTCATCTTTTTACTATGATAGCCCTCGTGGAATACAGCATTGCCCCACATGTATTAGGAGACCATTCCGACTTATTTGGGTCTCATTAATTTCCCAAAAGTCTCCACAAGAACTCCCGCAGCGTATTCAATCTCAGCTGGACTGTGCTCGGCGGTGATACCCATCACAACGCGAGCACGGTCATTCCCGCTCTGCTGAAACAAAGCACGTACTCCACGAGCCTGTAGCTCCTTCTCAAGAAACACTGCGTTAGAGCCTTCTGGCAGATCGACACTTTGGATCGGAAAAATCGGCCCAGGCTCTGAGAAACCTGCCTCTTGCAATATGGTCTGAAAACTCCTGATATTTGCAGCAAGGCGAGCTCTGAGTTCGTCCCCTTCTAATTCGTTCACATCGAGCGAATGCTCAACGGCATACAAGAGTGGAATACATGGTGGACTGCAATGCTCGAGAGTCTTGCTATTCCTTCGAAACCACTCAACCATTTGCCTACTCCCGGTGAACACAGCTATGGGCACTCCAAACCCCTTGGCGAAGGAACTCACAAAAAGCACGTTTGGCGCTTCGATCTCATGCCATCGAAGCGACCCACCGCCCCCTAACCCGAATGGGTCTTGACGGTGAGGGGAATGCCCCAGCAATCCAAGGGCCTGCGTGTCGTCAATCACCAACAGCCCTCCGAACGGCTCAATGGATTTCAAATAGTCTGACAGTGGAGCTGGGGACCATGTGCTGGAACTAACTCCGTCAACCACGACGATGGGCCGGCGCCGGTCAGGTGCGTTTTGCGACAGCAAAGAATTGAGTACTTTTGGGGATTGATGCGGGAAAGGAAAAACGGGAACTCCCTTGGCAATTGCGCATTCTATCCCCCATTGGGAAATGGGATATGCTTCGGCATCAACATATATTGCAACTTCTTCGTCCGAGAGTGCAGTAAAGAAATCCCAGAAGAGGTGGAGTGTGGAGGAAGCCAAAATTCCTGATTCGCATCCCTGGAGGGCCGCCACTCGATCCGACAAAGCATTTGAATAGGGATTTGCCTTAACGGAAAGTGGCGGCCCTGAACTGAAGTGATCCCAGGGTCGCAATTCATCCTTCGTGTGTCGGAGTCCGAGGTATCCAAATATTGAAAAATCCACCATGGCTTGCTGTAATGCTGGATCCTCCATTCTCCTCAGACTCCTAAACACCAATCCTAATTTCGCTTGCGACTAGCCGCAGGCCTTTCTCACGGCTTTTTTAGCAGCCCAACATGCAACTTTCTTCCCCCATCCGAGCCATGATGCTTCCACACCCGCGGAGACACCCGCGGAGCTCATCGAATCGGTTCGGCCATCGCGTTCGATGCCTTCAATGTGTTGTGGTAATTTCATAACCACTCCTTTTGTTAAAAAATTAATATTAACCGCCTCGCACACCCAACTACACCGAGAGACTTTTCAGTCAATCAGTGACTCCTCTCCATAAAACAGCGACTATCGCAACCAGTCATCCTTCAGCCTTATTATTAGGGAACTTTTACACTCCATGAACCTTTTCTATGTAGCGTGGCCTTTTAAATAATGCCGCTGCCTGAATTTCTACAGAACTAATCAAATCTGAAGCATACTCACATTTGATTTCCTCAAACGTTTATGAAATGCTCGTGCAATCTGATTAACATTTTTTACTCCAAAGACATTTCCCAATCATCAAGACGACGACACCAACCATGACTTTTCTCTGGACCTTCCATTGAAATTTACTAGTCCCGACAACGCTCAAGACACACTTGATGTTGGGAACTACCCATTGCATGGTTTTCAAAGCACACATCTTCGCATACACTTTGGGGGATAACTCCAGCACCTCTAACTACCTTCTCCAGCTGACCATTTCGAAAAATCCCTTCAATCGTGCTTGGCATTTTCATAAAAACTACTCCTCCCATTTTCGCAAGTTGTTATCGATACTGCTCAACCAACTTTATTTGCCCTATAATGCTGAAAATCACCCAAAAGCACAGGCACTTCATAACTCACATCGATGGTAAACCTAAGCACATCCTTTGACCTTAAAATATTTTCTGCATCATAGAATGCCACATGCACATCATAACACTCAGAATCTTTTCGACATGTAGGGCTGGGTTCGACAAAAATCGTCTCAAGATCCACGTCGTGCTCTACATCAAATGTATCTTTGAGTTCCTCAGTAAGCCTGAAGCTTTGCGTTGCTGCAAAGTTTAATGCCCTATCCCTTCCGGTGAGACCTGGATTACGTGCCTCTTCCATAAAGCGTCGAACTATACGCTCCATATTTTTCATTTTCTTTTTCTTTGCTTTTCCTGCCTCACTTTTATCCGAGGAATCAAATTCGGCATGTAATTCTACGAGTGCCGATAATTTCCACGCTAAGGTTCCCCGCTGATTTGGCTGAATGACGGGTACATCCATACCGTTATACAATCTCACCGTTCCAATAATTTTCCCAGGAATGGCTATGCGATCGACTATTGGAACAATCTTTCCAGATTTGGAAATATTTTGATTTGGATTCGGCCCCTTTTTCTTTGCGTCATCAGTATCTATAGATTCGTGGTAGAACATATTTAATGGACCCGAATCATGTGATACAGGCGAATGATCATCGGAAAAACCCAACATTTCCAAAAAGAAATGGGTTAATTCAAAATACGCCTCTTCCGAAAATGAACCCGTAGGTTGTATGGCGTAGACGGGAGTCTCATCGTGAGTCATAACCCAAAACAAATCTTTTGCGTCGTAAAGATGCGAAGAGTGTAGATAAGGCTTACGGTCTTTCTTATCATCCATTCCAGGCCATTCTCGCCAACCAATCAAATGTCGTAAAACATCAACAGAATCATGTACGTTCAATTTTCGTTGCGAAAAATTAAACCTTTCAAAATTCTGCTTAAAAGAATCCATTCGTGCTTGGGTTCCGAAATCAAGCATCAGCCCTCCAATTGCATATACTTGGGTACCAGCAGCATCTGCCGGGGCACCATTACAAGCACATTCAGAGGCCGTCACCGCCGAAGGAGATCCGACTCTATGGGTTGGGGTCCCCATCCCCGCAGCGACCACATTGGCTTCGCTTCTTACATATGCCTCCATTGACGCTGTACCTCCAGACGAATCATCTTGGGCATTTTTGACATTCACCGGGGAAGTCCCCAGAGCAGCCGAAGTCTCGATTTCTGCCGAGGGTGCTACTAAAGAAATTTGCTGGTCGACCAAAGCTTGATCAGATGCATTGGATGATTCCGACATTGCTTCACCTCCTTTATAATTCGTTGAAAGACTAATAATTTTAGAAACAGCACCACTCACATTAATTCGCCCCCCCAACAGACGCTGACAATCTGGAACTTTACTATGTTCACAGCCCAAGGCACTTTCTAGAATAGCCGCTCGAATTGCTTCAGCCTTTGGCTCCTGCCCCTGTGCTTTTTGTAAGCTAAGCAATAATGCCGCTACCCCAGAGGCGACCGGGGTGGCAAAGCTGGTTCCCGTGCGTACACCTACTTTCTGTCCTGGAAACGCCCCAAGGATGTTGACACCTGGCGCGAGTATTCCACTTGCTTGGTACTGGCTACCCCAATTACTAAAATCCGTAGGATTGCCACCCGCATCCATAGCCCCAACGGCTAAGACTGATGGCAGGGCTCCAGGAACATGCAAGCATGAACAACCGTCATTCCCGGCAGCTGCAACAATGAGACGGCCTTGGCGATGACATTCTTGGACAACATCGTTCAGCATTGGATGGGCAGTGCCGGTAAAGGAAAACTCTCCACCGCTTACATTAATGATGTGTGCTCCCGCATTTGCGGCGGCTCGTATTGCTCGAGCGAGATCGGGTTGTGAACACGCTGAAATTCCGCCCTGTGTGTTGCTACGGAAGATAGGAATAATGAGTCCATGGCATTGGGGAGCAACCCCTTTCACCTGGCTGTCATGCTGCCCAAAGATGATGCTAGCCGTATGCGTACCATGTTCACTCGCTGGGCCATTGATTTCCCCCGACCCTAAAAAATTCATCTGGGTGATCGAAGCTTGCGCTAAGCTCGGATGCTTCGTATCACAAGGTCCATCCAGAATCGCGACGGTGATCTCAGGATCCCCTGCCGTCTGCGCCCATAAGTCAGAGAGCCCGTCCAAAGCGAGGGGCCTTGAACTGTTTTGATTGTTAGCTGTTTCCATGACTATGCTCGTAAAACACGATGAATAAAACTAAATCAGTGAGAGCAATATAATTCTTCTTGTATATCTTTCAAATAGACCTCTCATCTAGAAATTGGTCTAATTATCAAAAAAGAAGTACTAGTACTCAGCACTTGAGCGTGATGTATATTCTGGCTTTTGAAATACTGAATGCCAGCGAAAAACTTACTATAGTCACTGAGAAAAATTCTTTGGTTTCAACAAAACTGTAAACTTCATTCCTTCCATAGGAATGAAGTATTGCTTAGATAATCGAAATGATTTAGACAGGCAGGCTACGACGCGAGGTACTTACTGATATGGTCATCGACAATTCGAAAATGACTCTCTTGAGAAGATGTCCGACAAGTTCTAGAGCGGATGTTTCTCACTTTGAAGTTTTTCAGGGTCAAAGAAATCTATCGGCCTTTGAGCAAAGCTTTGAGGCTATGGGCTAGTAGAAGCGTTTTCAGAAATGAAATATATGAGAAGGAATGGGCTATATAACCTTAAGAAGCCTATGCTCCTTCGCGAATCGTACAGCTTCCCTACGTCCTTCAAGTTTTAATTTTTGAAGAAGATTATGAACATGATTCTTGATTGTTTGAACTGAAAGATTCAATTCTATGGCAATTTCTTTATTGGAACAGCCTCGATTGAGGAATTGCAGCATTTCCTGTTCTCTAGAGGTGAGCGCCACTTCCATTGAAGCCTGTTCAGCTGCCTGAGAAAATAACGCTGCCGTAATCTTTGGCGAACAAAGACTGTTTCCCTCTGCCATCGCGTGAAGTGTTTCAATGAAAACATTCAAAGATGCACTCCGCATACAATAACCTAATGCACCAAATTTTATGCATTCAAGAACTTCTTCTTCCGTTTCTTGACCCATAATCAGTATCTTACTTTTTGAAAATAATACTCGTATTTGATTCGCTTCTTGTTTCAGCCACGTGCTTCGCCCTTCTCCTCCAACCAGGGGTAATCCCAACACACAAATTAGAGGATTTAATTGCTTCCCACCCATATTGTCTATGAAATCTTTGCAACTTAAATATTGTCCCAACAAACAAAATTTGGGCATTGCGGTGAAAAATGAACTAAGAAGATCATGATAGATACGATCTGGATGAATTAGAAGCACATCAATTTTTTTCATACGTTACTCCCCTTTAATGAATTACTCAGAAACAAATAAATTTACATCAAAGGAAACACTGGGGGAGGTTGCGAATAGAAATAATATTCGCAACATACGGTTTTCCTTTTTAATATAGCAGTAGGGGAAAAATAGATTTTACAATAAGAATCTTTTAAAAAATGATCGAATAGCGGTTGTAAGTAATCTTGCATTAGTCAAACACAAACTTTAACTGCGTAATGGTTTCTATAGTTAATGTCAAAAAACTTTTTTTCAACAAACGTTGCAACCTATAGACCAAAGGACTGGCCCTCCTCTGTGTTTTGGCTTGCAACCAATATTACTCTAGAAAGAACCAGTAAATAGTTGCGGCAGACCATTCAATATGCAGACGATTTCTTTAAATTTGTATCTAAAAGATAAAATATGTATCTCTTTAGATACTATTTTAATTTTCAAAGCGAACAAAAATGAGAAAAAGTACTACTTTGATCGCACGAATCGTTCAAAGTTGCCGACTGTGCTTTAACCGTACCGATCCAAATAATTTGTTTAAAAAATGGAATCAAAACCTAGCAAGGAGGACGGCGACGAAGAGAATGGCCAATCCCAACAACAACGTGAGACGGCCAATGAGAGGAGAGCATCGGAGAAGAATTTGTTCTAGACTCGTTAACTCAGCAGCTGGCTTGCGTTTGAGTGTTCGAACTTTGGGTGCAAGAAATTTGTCATGTGCCAGGGACGCGACAACGAGCAGCAGAACGAGAAGTAATTTAAGCAGAACTACGGACGGCCAGGCTGCAAGAGAGCCGGAGAGATCGACGTGATTGGGAAGAAGAATAGCTCCTGTGATAACCAGCAGTGTCAGGGCCATCCAAACTAAAGTTCGGAACCTCCTGGCTTGATTGATAAACCCGCGTTGGGCCGACGACGGGTCAGAGTCCTTTTTAAGAAGCGGAACGGCGACCAAGGACAGAAATAACATCCCACCTATCCAAAAGGTTGCTGCGATAAGATGAATCCACGTAAGAATGAGATCAGTTAGTGTCATACGTGGATTGTAGCTAGATTCTACGGCCTCCACTAGCTCCAATATCCAGGGAAATCATATCTCTGAAATTTTATTGGCCATCCCCTGAGCAGTTCCTATTTTTGCTAGAGAGGTTTATACTTCTTCACTCCCCTCTTTTACCCAGCACCTTGTGTGTCTATGTCAGATTCACCGCAATCATCCTCACCATCCTATATCCGAGCGGATTCCGATTCTGAGTTTCTACAACGAGACGAGTTGCGTGCGGCTCGGCTCCAACTGGAATGGTCGAAATCAGAGTTGATTCATCAAGATGAGGGCATTGAATCCACGATCGTGGTTTTTGGCAGTGCTCGTCTCATGGAACCACAAGCTGCACTAGCAAAATTAGCCGAAACTGAAAAGGCCTGCGCCCAATCCCCCAAGGATCCTGACAAACAACAGGCCGTCATTATTGCCAAAAATCAATTAGCCTTAGCTCCCTATTATGATGAAGCACGCGAATTTGGGCGTCTGGTGTCTTCTGCGTGCCAACTGGACGGGCGCTGTGAATATGTCATCGTGACGGGCGGAGGACCTGGCATCATGGAGGCGGGTAATCGTGGCGCAGCAGATGTGGGTGCGAAATCCATTGGCCTCAATATTGACCTGCCCTTTGAACAAGCCCCGAATCCCTATATCACTCCCAACCTCTGCTTTCAATTCCGCTACTTTGCTCTTCGCAAAATGCATTTTCTCTATCGGGCTAAAGCCCTGGTCGTCTTCCCAGGCGGGTTCGGAACCATGGATGAGCTCTTTGAAACGTTGACCCTTCTCCAAACGGGGAAAGTACAGGGCGTTTCTGTGGTCTTAATCGGAAAATCCTACTGGGAAGACCTCATCAATTGGAAAAAATTTGTGGAGTATGGCCTGATTAGTCCAAAGGATTTGTCATTATTTCATTTTGCCGAAACCGCAGGGGAAGCTTGGACAATAATTATGAGAGAACATCAAGGAGGGCATGACTCATGAAACTATCCTTTCACGGTGCAGCTCGATCGGTGACAGGGAGCCGACATGTGGTCGATGCCGGCAAAACACGAATCCTCCTCGACTGTGGCATGTTCCAAGGTCGCCGAGATCAAGCCCGAGAACGCAATCAGCACTTGGGGTTCGATCCAAAGTCTGTCGATACCGTCTGCCTTTCACATGCCCACATTGATCATTCTGGCGCCCTCCCCATGCTAGCAAAGGGGAAATTTAGAGGTGCCGTCCATATGACCAGTGCTACGGCTGATTTGACGGAGATTTTGTTAGCCGACTCCGCACGCATTCAAGAAAATGATTGCCGGTACGTGAATAAACTTGAACATCGTCGTGGACGAAAATGCGTGAGTCCCATGTATACACGTGACCATGCCCAGAAAATTGTCAAACAATTCCAGGGTGCCGCCTATATGCGACCAGTCTCCCTCTCGACGAATGTGACTGCCAGATTTCATGATGCAGGTCATATTATTGGCTCGTCGGCTATTTGGCTCCAACATCGCAATCGTGGAAATTCCACCTCTCTGCTGTTTTCAGGAGACTTGGGTCGTGCCAACATGCCCATTCTTCGAGACCCGAATCCCCCTCCACCATGTGATGTCCTCATTATCGAATCAACCTACGGGGACCGCCTACATAGTGACGAAAAAGATCAGCGTAAGGATATCGCCAAACAACTTGTTCAACATGCCATTCAGCATAAAAGCAAGATTATTGTGCCCGCATTTTCTGTTGGGCGTACACAAGATATCGTCATGCACATTAAGCAGTTAGTGCAAAATGGAGAAGTCGATCCCATTCCCATTTTTATCGACTCCCCCCTGGCATTGAAAGCCACCAAGGTCTTCCGTAAGCACCCGGAATGTTATGACGAAGACACGTACCGCACGTTTACGGCTACCGGGGATATCTTTTCGGCCAAATATATCAAATTTGTGTCGACCGCCAAAGACAGTAAGTTGTTGAACCGACGGAAAGGGCCCTGTGTGATCATTTCCGCATCAGGCATGTGTGAAGGTGGACGCGTGGTCCATCACCTTAAGCATGCCATTGAAGACGAATCGAACGTGATTGTCATCGTGGGTTTTCAAGCTGAACATACTCTGGGGCGAAAGCTCGTTGAGGAATGGGATACCGTGCCAATTTTTGGAAAGCCAACTAGACGACGTGCGCAGATCGTTCGAATGAATGGATTTTCAGCTCATGCGGATCGCAACGATTTGCTGGCCTATGTTCGCGCGATACGCCCACATCCACAAAAAGTGTTCGTGGTTCACGGAGAAGAACGACAATCTCTCGCTTTTGCCATGACCCTTCGTGACGAATTTCCTGGTATGGAGGTTGAAGTTCCGAAACCCGACTCCACCCACGATGCGTAAGCCCAGTTCTCGCATTATTTGTGAGATCAAGATTTAGCTCAATCAAATCAGTCGATCAAGGACTTTTCAGCATATAGCTATTGAGTTGAACTTCTTAGAGATTTCCTAGAACAGGCGGCGCTTCTCAACAATTACGTATGAAGACCGACAGTTGATAAAGAGAGGGGGTTAGGAATGTAAGGCGGCAGGATTGGCTTACTCTAGATTAATCTGATCATCGACATTTCGAATGACAATAGCAAGCCCGCCTTCATTCACATAGGCATCAATCCAATCCCCTTTATGGGCAGGACGGTCAATCCTGGTGTTTTCATCGACAGGAAGTCGGACTTCACTCTGGTTTTCTGTATGTACAACATATGCTGCACCTTCGAAATGATGCACTTGCCCCCGCACTGATCTGACAACATCCTTTCTCATAGTGAGATCTTCCTGTAACATTTGAAAGCCTTTTGTGCCTTCCACGATCCCCAACCCAATATCGGCCTGACGCGTGTTCATTTCTGGCGCCTGGGTTGCACAACCGATGAATCCTATACCGATGCTGAATAGCCCAAAACATTTGACCCAATTTTTCATCGTTATTCCTCCTGGTAGCTAAGACTGTCTTGCAGTATATGAATCCTATCATAATCGACGCCGGTGTCCAGAACAAAACCCTCATTCACATCGCATCTGACGACCAGTCTTTTTCCCATCTTCATTCTTTCAAAAAGAAAGACTGATCCTTTAATAACAAGAAACCTGTTTCATTGTTCTTTACTAAAAGAACTCATCATGGACTGATTGACGAAAGGATATATTTCTTTTACTCTTTCCTTGCCTATAGAAGCGGCATACCGACACATCATGAGCATTTCTCTTGATATTGAGCACACGACTCATTCCTACTCCCTCAGGCAGGAAGATTGGACCAGATTTCATCGTTGTTCCATTCTGAAGTACCCCAACTTTTCTTATCTACCAGGAGGTTCAAATGGCTCTTGCTCGTGTCACAGAAATGATTGTTAGTTCGCCAAAATGATTTGTGCATGTGATTGCTGTCGGTGTTAAGCGCGCAAATAAGACAATGAAAAATGTGTCCGGCGCGTGGGGAAAAGACCAATCCGTCATCATTGAAAAAGGGAAGATCACACAATATCGTGTCTTCATGAAAATTACGTTTATTCTGGCAAATTAACCATCTCCCAAAAGGCGGGCATTGTTGCTCAATGCCTGCCTTGAAACACTCATTATTGCAACCACGCTTAGGAATGTTTGAAGCCCTTCCTCATCCTTATTTAGTCCCGACAGATAATTCTTTTCGCGCTCATCTCGCTCCGACCGATCCTCCAGAGTCAGCTCCGGCAAAAAAGCTTTGTGAAAAGCGGCTGAAAAAGTCCGTTAAGAATTTGGATGAATTACAGCGTAAATTCTACGCCCATGATCAATATTCCCTACTCTTGGTTTTTCAAGCCATGGATGCGGCAGGAAAAGACGGCACTATCCGCGCTGTCATGCAAGGGATCAATCCTGCTGGCTGTCAAGTTTTCTCATTTAAACAACCGTCGCATCACGAGTTAGACCATGATTTTTTGTGGCGTACGACCTGTCGTCTTCCCGAACGAGGACGTATTGGCATTTTCAATCGAAGTTATTATGAAGAAGTCTTAGTCGTTCGAGTCCACCCTGAATACCTCAACACCCAAAAACTTCCCTTACCCATCAGTCCGAACGTATGGGAAGAACGTTATGAATCCATTCGTCATCACGAGCTCCATCTTGCTAACAATGGAACCATTATTTTGAAATTTTGGCTTCATGTTTCGAAAGAAGAACAAGGGCGACGCCTGCTCTCGCGCTTAAAGGAGCCAGAAAAACATTGGAAATTTTCACAACAGGATCTTGAAGAACGGAAACTCTGGACACATTACATGCGCGCCTATGAAGACGCGCTCAATGCGACCTCACGACCCTGGGCTCCTTGGTATGCCATTCCTGCCGACAACAAACCGTTCATGCGCATGACCGTTGCAGAAATAATCACGAAAAGCCTTAAGAAACGAAACGTGCACTATCCCACTGTGAGTAAGGCTCAACAACAAAATTTTGCTAAATTTCGTAAACAGCTTGAATGAAGACCTCGACCACGTACACTGAGTACTTGAGCGCGTTCACCTGCACGGCCAATATCGGTATTAGCCATTGACACTTACACTCACGAAAGTTTGAGATTACATGATTGAAGGATTCGGAAAAGAATTTCAAGCAGTCTGGGACATTGGGGTCTTCGGAACAAACTTAGGTGAAATTTTTCAAGCCATAGGCATCTTTCTCCTCTTTATTTTTGCGAGACGTCTATTTTTCCTAACCGTGATGAAATCACTCAAGCACTTGGCCAAAAAAACTCAGACGGATGTGGATGATCAGGTCATTGCCGCCCTCGAGCACCCTCTTGAGTTTGCCTTTGTCGTCATTGGCCTCTATTTCGCCGGACAGTTCGTGGGATTATCCGACACTGGGGACCATCTCCTCTCACAATTTGTTCGATCTCTCATTGCGTTAACACTGTTCTGGGCCATATATCGAGTCATTGACCCGCTTTCCGCTCTCTTCGATAGAGCCATTGGTCTATTCGGCAGTGAAAGCATGCACGAAACGGTGAAGGGTTTCTTCGTTAAATTAGTCAAAGCGATCATCGTCTGCTTGGGAATCGCAGCAATTTTTCAAGAATGGGGATTTAATGTGGCTGCGGTATTGGGAAGCTTAGGCCTAGTCGGGATGGCAGTAGCTCTGGGTGCTCAGGATTTTATCGCCAATATGTTTGCAGGGCTCACGATCTTTCTCGACCGCTTGTTTGAGAAAGGAAACTGGATTAAAACACCAGATGTCGAAGGTACGGTCGAAGCCATTGGTTTTCGAGCCACAAAAATTCGGCGTTTTGATAAAGCCCTGGTAACCATCCCCAATTCAAAGTTAGCCAACGAAGCACTCATCAATTTTTCTCGTATGACGCAACGTCGGATTTACTGGAGTATTGGTGTCGAATACCGAACGACTCAAGATCAACTCCAAGCAATTATTCGCGACATTTCTGAGTATCTTCATTCACAGCCTGACTTTGAGACCAACCCTCGGCAAACTAAGACATTCGTCTTTCTCGACACCTTTGGTGATTCGAGCATCAATATCATGTTGTATTGTTTTACTAAAACGACAGTCTGGGGCGAATGGTTGGGTATTAAAGAAACCTTAGCCTATAAGATCAAGGAAATTGTTGAAGGGCATGGAGCGGCGTTTGCGTTCCCCTCCACATCCCTCTATGTTGAAGCGCTTCCGTTTGGAGTATCAGAAGCCTTTACTCCACCAAATCCTTCGCAGATTCCGACTCATATTCCGTAGGACAATACGAACAGGCCTCCACTCCTCAGAACATCATGAGCAACACCGAAGAGATGTATGCAAAGAAAATAGGAGACGGCTCGACAGGGGCAATTTATCTATTACTATTGACCCTTTGATGGTTCTACCCTACGATAAAGTCTCCATGCGCGATACGGCACACGTATATCATCATTTCATTGCTGCATTCGTCATACCTCACCTCTGATGAATACACCAAAAAAATTTCAACTCGTCCTTATTAAGCCTTCTCACTATGATGACGACGGTTATGTCATTCAATGGCTTCGGTCATCTATTCCTTCCAATACTCTAGCAGCCCTCTATGGCTTGGTCCTTGATTGCACCGAACGTCGTGTGCTTGGGACTGAAGTCGAGTTAGCTGTTGAAGCATACGATGAAACCAACACCGTGCTGCCAATCAAGACCATCATTCAGACCATACAGGAAGCAGGAAATGGGCTGGTCGGATTAGTGGGTGTACAGACAAACCAATTTCCCCATGCGATCGATCTTGCTGATCACTTTTTAAAGGCTGATATTCCCGTGGTCATAGGAGGGTTTCATGTCAGTGGTTGTTTAGCCATGTTGCCCGCTCCACCACCTGACTTACAACAAGCCATGGACAAAGGTATCACGCTGTTTGCTGGCGAAGCCGAGGAACATCTTGATGTCCTTCTCCAAGACGCTTACCACCATCGACTCAAACCACTCTACAACGTCATGGACCAACTTCCTGATCTACATGACGCCCCTTCGCCGTTTCTTCCTGCTCACATTATTAAGAACACGCTTCGCCGACTCTCGAGCTTTGACGCCGGACGTGGGTGCCCGTTCCAATGTAGCTTTTGCACAATCATCAATGTACAAGGCCGAAAATCTCGCTGGCGTTCAGCAGATGATATTGAAGCCCTCATTCGTTCCAATCTGGCACAAGGGATCCGTCGATTTTTTATTACTGACGATGACTTTGCTCGTAATAAAGACTGGGAAGCTATTTTAGACCGCTTCATCACCATGCGTGAGGATGAGCAACTTTCCATTTCGTTTACGATTCAGGTCGATACTCTTTCGCATAAAATTCCTCGATTTATCGAAAAATGTGCACGAGCTGGCTGCCGCAATGTGTTCATTGGCTTGGAAAACATCAATCCTGATTCCTTGGTGGGCGCAAAAAAGCGTCAAAATAAAATTTGGGAATATCGAAAAATGGCCCAAATGTGGAAAGAGCATGGCTGCACAACAGTAGCTGGCTACATTCTCGGCTTCCCCGCTGACACACCCGAAACGATTGCTCGTGACATCGAAATTATTAAAAAGGAATTGCCTTTAGACTGTTTAGAATTTTTCTTCTTAACCCCGCTTCCTGGGTCTGAAGATCACAAAGTTCTTCATCAGCGAGGAGCATGGATGGAACCTGATATGAATTCCTATGACTTAGAGCACGTCACAGTGAATCATCCATCCATGTCTAAAGAACACTGGCAACAAGTCTACCGAGCGGCGTGGAAACAATACTACACACCAGAACATGTGGAAACGGTGATCCGTCGAGCTGCAGCCAAAGGACAAAACATTAACAAAGTCACGTCGTTCCTCACATGGTTTTACGGCTGCACTACCATTGAAGGTGTTCACCCTCTCGAAGGCGGAATTTTTCGCAGAAAAATACGAACATTGCGCAGGCCAACGTATTCAAAAGAAAACCCGTTATGGTTTTATCCAAAACGAGTCGTTGAAGTACTCACGGCGGGTTTAAAATGGGGAATGCTCGTCTGGCGATTTCAAAGAATACTCAAGCGCGTTAAATCCGATCCAGATAAAGCTACTTATACCGACCTCGCATTAACGCCTGTCTTAGAACAGGACGATGAAGATTTAGAATTGATGCAAGTCTTCGCCACTCATATCCCGGTTTCCCAACTCAAACGCAATCAGAAATCCAGCGCCGCTTCCGCCTCGTAGTTCTCATTACCTTTTTCGCTGAGTTTGATCTACTTTCGTTGAAGAACACTCTTGATCTTATGCAGTATGTTTGCTGAGCACATTCTACTTTTTCCGAAACTCGCTGCTCGTACTTATTAGATTTCCAATCTGTTTACATTCCTTCGAAGGCTTTAAATTTCCTAACCTCTGCCTCATCCCAGACTAAACGAAAATCACGAACTGCACCGCGTTCACGCTCACTGTTCAACCCTTCATTTCGTTCCTGTTAGCAGAATTCCCAGATTCTTCCTAATCTGTTCTGAAGCGAGACCTTTGTCGCTGGAGATGTCCTTCATACAGCTTTAAAATGGGAGTATCCTCAGGAAAACCATTAACCTACACCTAATCATTACTTGTTACAGACCTTGAAAAATTTCACCATGAGGGAATGCCGAGACTTATTGAAAACCTGTCTATTCGTCTCACGAAAAAAATGTTCAACTCAGTACGAATACGAGAGAATCAGGCCAATCTACAGGCTGAATGTCTATTCTTTGTGAACAGGAAAACGACGGTAGGTCTTGGGGATTAAATAAATTTTAGGTTTCCTTGATGATCGAACCTTCGGTTTTTGCTGATTCACTCCACTATCCATTTTTTAGGAAAACGGCGAGCTCGATCAGATGATGGCACAATTTTCAGCGAGACGACTGCGATGGTGCGGAAAGAAAAAGGCTAGAGAAATTTATAAATAAATTTAGGAATATAGAACTTCCTTTTCGTAAATACAATGCCAAGAAGATTACCTTTTCGCAGAAGAATTTGTTTTTTCACATTTTGTGCAACAGCCGAACGAGTTTTTTCTGCCTCTAGAACCAAGATGACACCATCAACAAATTCACAAATAGCCAGACTATCCGTTGTGCCACTTGCCGGCCCTGAATCTATAAGAATAAGGGAAAACTGTTCTCGCGCTGATTTCCATATATCCGTAGAATTAGAAAGAGAACGCTCAGTAAGAGACCGCAGGAGTTTAGACGAAAGAGAGGCCAAAAAAAGGTTCGATCCATTAACCTGTGAGATCACTCCGTCCAAGGCCTTCCCTTCCTTCAAAACATAGTCTAAAGGTGGTTTTGTTTCTATGGCAAAAGCTTGATTTTGACTAGGTTGATTGAAATCAGCCTCGACGAGAAGTACCGGCTTACTACTATGCTGAGCTGCGGTCAAAGCAAATTCTCGAATAAGAGTTGAAGTCCCTTCTCCCGACCGAGAGCCGATAAACTGGATCACGTTTTTGGCTGGATCTGGAAGACGCGCGGCGATGTTCTGCGCCAGCCCTAGCAACTCAGATTCTTCATAAAACCTTGAAAGAGGGAAAGGGCTAAAACTTTGTAAAAGAGAGGGCCCAGGTACGGGTACCGCTACAGGGACGTGAGTCTCCTCAGTTGTTTCTTGAATAGAAACCAAACGTTCGCCATGAGCTATTTGTAAAGCATCGAAAATTTTACTCATTGCGATATCCTACTTTCTCATACTTGGGCAATACTATATTTTGTCCTGGAAGAATAAAATCTGGATTGACTATTTGTGGATTATTTTCCTTCACCCACTCAAGATACTCCAAGTTGGATGACCCATAGGCATCTATCGTTATTTGACTCAAACTTTCTCCTGCCTTGACCGTTCTCCTCACTCTTGTATTTTTCTCAGTTAACACTGAACCTCGTTTTAGCAGAACTTCCCTACTTTCACGAGCCCTATTTCGTAAAGCAGCTTTAACCTTATTAAAAGAGTTCGGTTTTCTATCAATAATCTTTTCTGCGTACATTACACTACCCTCTTGAACGACGCCATTATCAGTTCTTTGAGATTTTGATTGAGAGGAAAATTTCTTTTCGACAGAACCAACTCGCTTCTGTCCACTAGAATCAGATTCATCCAGAGTAGGAATGGCTACAGCTGCTTGAACACCTGACACTGCGATGGACTGTTGTTGATAAAATTCCGAACCTCTATCATTTCGTACTTCGTTAAGGCTTGCACTAGACAATGATTGAACACTACCATTTGGAGCTTGTGCCGACTCTCCGTTTCCCGACGAATTTCCAACAGTTGATTTTGTCATGATACCTGATGTCTGCCCATCAGCTTGATTTTTCATTGACTGCATCTCTACCTTGCGATTTCTCGAAGATGAATCGAAAAAGAAGAAGATGCTCAGGATTAAAAAGAAGAGGACTACGCCTATTGCAACTGCCCACCTCAGCTTAGGCTTAGGTTCAGATACCTCACGAGAATTTACGTCTCCAATAATTTCTCGCACCACACTCACGGGCACGGGTTTACACTGTCGACCAAATCCAGTGATAAGAGCATTATCACAAAGAACATTGATTCGCCGAGGAATTCCTTCTGCTTGTCGAGCTATAAGCGTCAAAGCGCTTTTGGTAAATAAGACGGGAGCTGTTTCATTTTTAGCAAAGAGCAAAGGAGTCCCTATCGTACAAGCTCGAGCAATACGATGCTCAATGAACACTCGACTTTCTTCCTCTGTTAGCGCGCAAATCGTCGCCCACAATGCAATCCGTTGCTGAAACTGTCTGAGGGCAGGTTGGCTCAACAAACTGCTCAATTCAGGTTGGCCCAGCAAGATGATTTGGATAAGTTTATCCGTCGATGTTTCTAGATTAGAAAGCATACGAAGGTTTTCCAAAGTTTCCACAGGCATATTTTGTGCTTCATCAATAGCAAGCACAACCGTTCCACCTGTTTGATACTCAGCAACCAACACTTCATGTAGCTGATTGACTAAGTCTGGAACCCCCTCGTGTTTTGGCTCAATTTCCAAACCACGAAAAATGGCAATAAGAAGATCATGAAAAGATAACACTGGGTTAAACAGGTAGACAGTTTTCTGCTTCTGGGAAACTTTCTGCTCCAGATACGCACGCAAAATAGAGGTCTTACCCACGCCCACTTCCCCAATGATCGCAATAAATCCTTTTCTTTTTTCAATACCATAAATAATTGCTCCCAGCGCTTCTTTATGACTGGGGCTCAAAAAGAGAAAGCTTGGATCAGGTGTGGTATGAAAGGGCTCTCGCTTCAGACCATAATATGCAAGATACATGAGAAGATTCTTATCCCTTTTGACTAAAAGAAGCCAGCACAGGAAGAGCTAGATCATCAGCAGCCTGATCAGGCCTGGTATAGCCACTTTGAAAATATTCAAATATGAAACCCAAACTTACACTTAAGATAACCCCAAAAATCCCACCCAAGAGCAATTTGATGTTCTTTGGCCGGCCAGCTGCCACGCGAGGTATCTCTGCAGATTGAATCACCTTAATATTCGACATTTTCATTTGGTCCATTTCTTCAGAGACTTTAGCTTCTTCAACCTTCTTAACATACAAATTAAAATTTTCCTCAGCTGTCCCTTTTATTCGATTGAGCCCCATCAACTCCTCTTTTAACGTATCAAGCCGCTGAATCTTCCTGTCCAAGTCTTGGATCTGCCCCACGATAACTTCATTACTGGCTTGGAGTGTCTCCGACTCAGACAATGCCGTTAGATGGGTAACTTCCAATTCTTGGAATACTGGGTTTTTCCCACTTGTGACGCTTTTGTCCCCTCCCCTATTTGTTTCGCTTCGAATAAACTCTTTAACCAGTTCAATTTCGTTTCGAATGTTCTGAACAGGGGCACTATTCAACGTATACTTTGCCCTAAGACCGTGCAAATCCCGTTCTAGAGAAAATAAATCAGCCTTGGCCTTATCGATCGTCCCACCTTGCTCAGTCGTAGACAATGGGATTTGTTGAGGGATCGATTTCATCTGTTGTTTCAGTGACATAACCTTACTGACCAACCCTCGAAGCTGGTTATTATTGGTCTTATTGTTTGTGTCTAAATGAGCTCGCTGGTCAAGAAGACGACGTTGCTGATCCACCAGAGGAGATGACAGATCATTCCTTTGCTTAAATTCATGTAATTTTCTTTCGGCATCTTCTAAATCTTCTCGATATTCTTCTAATCGTTGCACTAAGAACGCTGATTTCGGATCACTAAACACTTGAAGATGTTTTTCTTTTAACACCTCAATCAAGACATTCAAGCCCATAGCAGCCACTTGTGGGTTCTTATGAGAAAATCCTATTTCCACCAAGTTGGTCCCGCCACTGGTTGACTTCGGCTTCACCATCGCCAAAAACTTGGAAGTGGCCACTTCGATTTGCCAATCTTGCACTTCATTAGATGCACCCATTAACTCAGGATAGATATTTTCGACTCCTATGACTTTCACTGCCCGCCTTGCCAAATCTTTACTCTGTAGAATTTTCAGTTCTGATTCAACGGCAGCGCTCTCGTTGAATCTCACGATTTGATTCACATCACCAATTTCAGGCCGAAAAATATGTTCTCGACCAAATTTTAGGATAATGGTCGCATGAGCTTCATACAACGTTTCCTTCGAATAGACCCAACCAGCTACACCCAATAGAACTCCTAAAAACACAACAAGAATCTTTAACTTTTGCCTAAAGAGCGCAGTCAAAATATCTCGAGGACTTCCAAATGGATAGGGTAAAAACTCCCTGTCGAAAATATCCTCAGTTTGCATTGCCTGTCCCTACATTCGACATCCCACCCTGAGAGCCAGCTTCACCAGCAAGCACATGAGAAGTTCTGAGAAGAACGGCAATCTCAGGATTTTTGAGTTGCCCGGAGTAAGTCTTGATGAGGATGGCTCGAATCTCTTCCACTGTATGCCCAACCACTGAGAGCTCACCTACGAGTTGCAATGCAATGCGTCCATCAGGTCTCACTGGAATTGATTCGTTCAGTTCAGGATTAAAAAAGAACTTGATATCAAGCTGATCCCCAACTTGTATTTTATAGTCCTGCGGCGGAGTCGTTCCCACTTTCGTCAAATAACTCAGGTAATTTGCCTCATCAGATTTTAGTTGTCGTCTAAGCCCATCTAGCCCAGGCCTCAAACGTCTCAATCTTTCAAGTTCGCTATCCACCTTGATAATCTGTTGTTCGATGACAGCACTTTGGGCTTCGGCAGATACTAACGCGGCTTGCGTACTAAATAATTCCATTTCCATTTCCGCATACAATGGGTTCTTCCCTCTTGTAACGCTCCCGGCTTGTTTGTCCTCTTGGTCTTTAATAAAATTAGCGATCAGTTCCATTTCCTGACGCACTGCCTTAATATGAGGGCTCTGCTCAGTATACTTACTGAGTAATTGTTGTTCTTTTAATTGGAGCCCTAGTAAGTTATTTTTGGCTGAGCCAATGATTCCTTGCTCGCTAACCGTGCTGGAAATAGGAACTTCCTTAGGTACTTTGCTAATTTCACCCTGTACCCAAGTAAGTTTTTCTTTAAAACCCATTTTCTGGTTCTCGGCTTGATTTAATGAAGCATCCAACCCTTGACGCTGCTGCAGAAGATGGTTGATTTGTGGTTCTAAAGAAACAACTCCATGCTTTTCTTGGAATTCCTCTAGGGCACGCTCTGATTCCTGCAATCTTTCTCGATAGGCATTAAGTTGTTGCTTCATGATTAAAAAAGCTTGGTCCTTCGGTTTCTCCACCTTTTTTACTTTCTTTACCACGTTACTCTTGGATTCGGTCTTTGCATACACATCTGCTTGAGGGAGAAGAACAATGTGTAAAGAAAAAATGAACATTAAGGTGAGTGCTACCTTTATTGTAAATCTGTAATTCCCAGAGAAAACGTTGCACGGCAAATAGCAGTAATTAGAGAACATAAGAATACCCTCAGTAAAATAATATAGTACAAATATCAGAATATCGCGTGCATATCTTTTCATCTGCAAATATATCGGTTATATAAATTCTGTAATTTTCCATATGCGCTCTACCAAAATGACCTTGGCACAAAAACGAAATCATTTGGAAGAAGTGGAATATTTTGAGTTAAGTCTCTCCCAGTTAAGGCCGCATTAATATCAAGTTTAATGACAAATTGTTGCCCATTTTGGTCTCGTCGTATAACAATGACCTCGTCTTTTTTTGCTGTATCTGCGTTAAAACCGCTGGCTAGGGCCACGGCTTGTAACACGCTCAGCGAATCCCCAAGTGGAAAAGTGCCAGGGCTCGCCACCTCGCCATCAACATAGACCTTTTGTTGATCCCGTACTGATCGAACGATCACAGCTATTTCAGGGTTCTTGAGTTGACCTGCATATCGCTCAGCTAGCAATGCGGTGAGTTGTGGCGCCGTCAAATTAGCTGCTTCGACCTCGTGCACTAGCTGGAGAGAAATACGACCATCAGGACGAACAATCAAATCCTGTTCGTTGAGCTCTGGGTTAAAAAAGAATTTTACGCTTAGCTTATCTCCAGCCTTAATGACGTATTGTGGATCTTCAATAGTTTCATACAACTTACCCGTTTTGCCATTGCCTTGCGAAAACTTTGGAAGACCGGCGTTTCCTAATTCAGAGACCTTGAATGCTTCAACTCCAGGCCCGATAGAGCTGCAGGCAGAAAGACAAAAGGATAAACTGACAAAAGCTAATATGATGCGCATTGTGGTCGCCTTCATTTTGTGACTTCAGAAAACCATGAAGTCTTGATGGAAATGTAACCCCATTTTCACTTTTCAACTGTCATTCGAACGATAAATTCCTACTTCTATTTAGATAGGAACCGCACTACCAGTTATCTCAAGATTATCAATGATACCCTACAAAAACAGGTGGTTCAAGCTTCGGTAGAATGATTCCAAAACCATCCACTCAGAGTCCATAGCCAATTAAAACTAGAGAGCAGAATCTAATGAACAAAAAGAAGGGGGAGCTGTTTTGCTATAATTCCGTTTCTTACACTCATATAGTATGAGTCATTGGTAAGTTTTTTCGTATTCTTAAGAGCAGGAGGATTGTTCCAACTAAAATTTCTAAATCCAAGAGAAAAGACTGATGCTCTAAATAATACAGATTGGCTACCAACTTCTTGGGCATAAGAATCTGAATGTAGTATTGCTCAGGATCTTCCTGGTGGTCATCCAGTAATGTCGCATCATGCAAATGCCCACGAATCACTGTGATATCTGTGCACCCTGGACGCAAAGCAAGAATCCTTTTCTGCTCATCGTTATACAGTCGAACGTATTTTTCAACTTCGGGTCTGGGTCCGACCAAGCTCATATCCCCCATTATCACATTCAAGAGCTGCGGAACTTCATCTAATTTTAGCATTCGTAGATAATACCCCAGTCGAGTAATACGCGGATCCTTTGATCCTCGAGTGATCTGCCCTCCTTCGGTCAATTGATGCACGCGCATTGTTCTAAACTTCCACAGCAAAAACTTCTTGCCATCTTTCCCAATTCGCTCTTGGCAATAGAAAATAGGGCCAGGATCAACTACCGCTATTGCGACCATAATCAACAGACCAAACGGGAGAAACATGAGCAGGCCACTGATACTCATGAGAATATCCGTCAACCTCTTCACTGCGGCTTAGATCTCAACAAGATTGCGCATGAGCATGAAAGGCTCCGCATATTCGAAGCCAACGCTGCTACCCCAGAACCTTGCCTGATTTTCAATGGCTTCTAAGGAGCGTGGATGGGGATATGGGGGAGTTTCCGAGGAGTAGTGAGCTAAAGCCCGTAACTTCTGCTCTCGTGTCGCAGAAATATCCACAAACCAATTAGGCAAGAAACTACTGCCTGGAAGGAATGGAGCCCACTCTGTAGAGGAAGGAACAGGATAGCACAGGACCTGCTTGACTATTCCTCCAGGCTTAGGTCGAGTGGCGACAAGAGTTGCTTGATGAAGAAGCTGATGATCGCGATTGATATCGCCAAAGTGGTGCGTATAGACCACTTCACAATGATACTTGAGAATAAGATTTTCGATTGATTTGGTGAGATCAATTTGAGAATATGTATCTAATTTTTGGTCAGGAAATCCTAGAAACACTGGAGGCTGAACCCCAAGCTCAGCACAAGATGCAGCGCATGCGACTTTCAAGCTCTCTCGTTGATCTTCGGAATAGCGTACTTGAGAAGCATCTGCGAAAATGGCGGGATACACAACATCGTTCTGCTGCACATGTCGAACCAGTGTCCCCCCAAGGCCTAATACCTCATCATCAGGATGTGCGCCCACAACAAGGATATTCATAACCCTAATCCTTATACAGAGTTAACCCGATTGCGCGCTTATAGATGATGTAGCGGCCCGTTTTGTCCACATCAATTTGAACCCGCCTCACAAATTCTTTTGCAAACTTATCCCGCTTATCTTGTTGCTCACTATCTTCCTGAAATAACAACGTGGCGCGATAGTATTCTTCAACAGCTTTCACTCCCTCGTCTCCTTCAAAAAAGACGCGGTTGACAAAAGGAGAGACTTCAACCCTCGCAAAGATTTCGTATGCTGCCGGGATCACTTCATTGTTGATTCGCCATAATCGATCTGAAAAATTTCTTGGAAGATCCTGTTTCGTCACATCTTGATTGAGATCATAAAATTCCCGGGAATTATCCCAAGCGGGACCTACAATGAAACAGCGTCCGCCATTTTTCAAAAGGCGCTTATATTCCCTGAGCGAAGCGCGAACATCATCGACGTAATAAATTGAATAACAGCTTGTGATGACATCAAATGTCTCATCATTCTGAGGAAACGGGACACTTGCACTATGGTCGATCAATTCAATGTTCGTCTTCTTAGACAACTTCTCCTGCGCTTTGCCCAAAAGCCCAGGAACTTGGCTGAAAATATCAGCTCCAATCACCTTACCATTGTCACCGACCAAATCCGAAAACACCTCCACTTGTTTCCCATTTCCGCATCCGACGTCCATGATCGTTTCGCCTTTAGATATGTGGATTCTCGTCTGTATCCATTCCTCCAGATTGTAGTCAGCATTCTTGTTGACTTCAGATCGAACCACATTACCTATATGAGCGGAAACTTCTTCCTGAGATGATCTTGCTCCTGATGTCATATCTCGCCTTTCATTATCCTGAGTAGGCCCAAGATCGATGACAGTCTTGTTTGGAAAAAATCCTAGCGATGGTAAAACAAAGCCCGACTGAATTAAATAAGTGCAAAGACCCCATTACACATCTTTAAGGATTCGATCAATAGCAGGCAAAATTTCACTGAATTTTCCAGGTTTGTCAAAAACTGCACAAGCGCCAGCCTTCAAAGCCATTTTCTTATCTTCTTCTCCTAAATTCCCGCTAAGCACCATCACGTGCGGAGGACATGAGTGACTCTTCCACTTCAAACGCCCAAGAAATTCGAGCCCACTCAAAACGGGCATTCTATTATCGGTAATGACTAAGTCTACATGTTGTGTTTCAAGCCACTCCAAAGCTAAGGCTCCATGATCGGCCTCTGCACAAGTATAACCCTGAGCTTCAAGACGTGCACGCATGGCATCTCGAACCGTACGATCGTCGTCAACAAGAAGAATCCTTTTGGTAGCACCAGGAACTGCGTGAATCTGCTCCGCCTGCCCATTAGCCGATCCATTCTGTTTCACGAGTTTCTGCGGAATAAAAGTAGGGACTAATTGCTGCAGTTGATTGATAGCTAGCTGAGGGTTATTAAAGCTACCCACCTCAGCTATCTCCTGAACTTTACCTAAAAACGCACTGCCTATTGATGGGCTTGAGCTTATCTTGAGAATTTTTTCACATGATGATGGTATAGTCTGCTCTCCTGTGCCAACTAATTCCTCTTCTAATTTCTCTCCAGGTCGAAGCCCCACAAACTCAATGGCAATCTCCTTTTCAGGAAGGTGCCCGGAAAGTCGAATAAGGTTTCGAGCTAGATCGACAAGTTTGATCTGCTCTCCCATTTCCAGTATATAAATGGCCCCCTGCTCACCAAGCGTCGCAGCCTGCAAAACCAAACCAACAGCCTCTGGGATTGACATGAAATACCGCCGGACGTCTGGGTGCGTGACGGTGACTGGTCCTCCAGCCTTTATCTGGTTTTGGAAACGAGGAACCACACTTCCATTGCTTCCTAATACATTTCCGAAACGCACGGTAAGAAAACAGGTAGAACTTCGCTGAGCCATTGCCTGAATGACTAATTCCGCAGCTCGCTTTGTCGCCCCCATGACACTAGACGGATTCACAGCTTTGTCAGTAGAAATCAAAACAAAGTGCTCTACATTATTTCTCACGGCAGTTTCTGCAACCATTTGCGTTCCAAGCAAATTATTCTTTAAGGCTTCCCCTGGATTCTCTTCCATCATTGGAACATGCTTATGTGCAGCAGCATGAAAAATAATTTCAGGTTGATACTCCCTTATCGTTTCATCAAGGCGCTGCGCATCGGTAATATCCCCAAGAACAAGATGTACAAGGGCAGACTGTCCCTTGTCTGCTAGTTCACTCCCAATCGTGTACAAACTGTTCTCATGACGTTCATATAAGATCAGCGATTTTGGATTTAATTCACTAATCTGCCGGCAAAGTTCAGAGCCAATGGAACCACCAGCCCCTGTGATAAAAATTCGCTTACCTTCAATCAATCGGCTTACTCGCTCCGGCGTTAAGTCCACAGCTGGTCTCTGAAGTAAGTCCGTGATGGAAAGCGCTCGTATGTGATTGATAGAAATTTTTCCATCTAAGATATCTGCAAGATTGGGAAGCGTTTTAATGGGAAGCTTAAATGACTCTAATGTAGTCGTGATTTCCCTCACGACTGCTGAATTGGCTAAAGGCAATGCAACCAACACTTCCTCGGGCTCGAATGTGGAAAGAATTTCGTGCAGGTTCTCACGGGATCCCAGAACTTTGACTCCATGAATTCGCTTACCCCATTTACTTGGATCATCATCAACAAATCCCACGGGAGAATAAGAACAGGATGGTTGAGTTTGCATTTCCCGAACAATTTTTGCACCTACATCCCCTGCTCCAATAACCAACACTCGCTTCATCTGACTCAATACTTTTCGTTCTCGGAAAAGGCGTACAATCAACCTCAAGCCAACCAAAAACCCAATCAACAAAATGCTATCAATGACGAATACGGAACGTGGATAACCTGTTTCACCAATCCCCCAGGAGACGATCCCGTAAAACACTAGGGTTCCCAACATCACCCCTATCAATATTTTTTTCACATCCCAAATACTTACATATCGCCACAGCCCCTCATTGAGACTGAAAAACATAAATGAGGCCCCACGAATCACCAACAACCATGGCAACATGTCAGTGAACAGCCGATAGTCACTCGCAGGAATGTGGCCATCAAATCTCAGCCAAAAAGCGGCATAATTTGCCAATACAATAAGGCCCAAATCAAAGATAACAACGAGTATACGCCGATGCCGAAGAACGAATTTCAAGGCGGAAGATTCATGGAGGAATCCTTCCTTTGCTGAACTTTGTGAGGCACGCATCTTTAACAAGACAGATCGTAAACCGAGCATATTCAAGAAGGTTTGCCCAATAACTGCTATGTCAAACAGTAACGAAGCATGTTCGAGGTACAATCTGGCTAGTTTGATTTTTTCAGGTGGGGTTTCACCATTATAGCTGACCTCAGAGATGTTCAGTTTTACGCTATGCCCCTCCGCGAAGGGCAGTGCATCACTGTAGGTAAGGAAAGCCAGATCCATTAACCCAGGACGGACGGTTAAAATTCGTCGATACTCATCTCTAAATTTATCAATATAATATGGCAATTCTGGTCTTGGACCGACAAAACTCATTTCACCCTTCAACACATTGAGCAGCTGAGGAAGTTCGTCTAGTTTGAACTGCCGCAAAATTCGTCCTATTTTTGTAAACTGCTGTACTCCTTCTATCTGAATGTCATCGAGGCTCTTGCTCTCGTCATGCGTCACCGTACGAAATTTGTATCGATAAAAATGGCAGAATCCTTTCCCCATTCTGACCTGTTTAAAAAACACGGGCCCTTCACTACCCACTCTTATAAGAATGGCAATAAACGCAATGATTGGAGCGCACAGGATTAGCAAAAAGCAGGCACCCAAAATGTCAACGAACCGTTTAATCATCTTTGCCTTCCAGTTCTTGATTCAGCGTTAAACCTACTCAACCGACTGAAGAAAAGCCTTTATAATCCTAAAACAAATCGGTCAGGTGCGCTATCACCACAATGAAGGGTATCCAAACGCTTACAACAAAGAAACATCTTACTACAGAACAAATTTTAACTTAACGTCGATGATCTTGGATTATCCTTGTAAAGACTTCAATAACACGTTGAACGTCAGCATCTGTCATTTTGGGATAAATAGGAAGGGAAATAATACGTGTAAATGCTTGATTGGCAACAGAAAATTTCTTGGAGGATGAAGACATATTATTATTACGGTAATAGGGATGAAGATGCAAGGGGATAAAATGTACACTAGTCCCAATACCCCGTTGTTTTAAAAGATCAATTATTTGGTCGCGGCCAATCCGTAATCGCTCCAAATCTAACTGAATGACATACAAATGCCATGCATGCTCAATATCATTGTTTACCTGAGGTACGATAACTTCTGGCATATCATTGAAAGCTTCATTGTAGCGCATAGCATATCGATGCCGAATTTCTCTAAATTCATGACATTTTCGCAATTGGGGTATCCCTAAAGCTGAAGCCATATCTGTTAGATTGTACTTATAGCCTGGATAACAAATCTCATAATACCAGGAGCCCTCAGGCGTATAACGGTTAACCGCGTCTCGACTGATGCCATGAAGACTCAGAATTCTCATTCGCTCAGCCCATTCAGCATTTTCGGTCGTCGCCATACCACCTTCGCCAGTTGTCATGGTTTTTGTGGCATAAAAAGAAAAACAGGTGATATCCCCAAGCGTCCCAACCATCTCCCCGTGATACTTGGCCGGCAAAGCATGGGCCGCATCTTCAATTACTGCAATATTGCGTGATCGTGCTAACTCTAAGATCCGATCCATCTCACACGGTTGTCCAGCAAAGTGGACAGGAATAATCGCCTTGGTTTTTGGAGAAATGGCTTGTTCAATTGCGTGGGGATCGATATTTAGAGTATCGCCTTGGCAATCAATCAGTACTGGCACGGCACGACAATAGTGTACAACCTCGGCCGTGGCGGCAAACGTCATCGTTGGCACAATGACTTCGTCGCCTTCGGAAACTCCAACGGCTTCTAGAGCGAGATGCAACGCGGCCGTGCAAGAATTCAACGCTACTGCATGTGAAGCTCCAATCCAATCTGCAAATTCTGTTTCAAATTGTTTCGTCTTTAATCCTGTTGTCAACCAGCCAGATCGAAGTGTCTCGACGACCGAATGAATTTCATCTTCCCCAATATCAGGAAGGTGAAATGGAATAAAGGGTTCATTTTGCTCAACCAATGGGTGTGCCTAACAACAATAGAATATGTGCGACCAGTCAATTCTGCCTATCTTAAAAAATAATAATCAATCATACCAGAAAAAATACCTCCTGCGGTTAATATTTCCAGTCCTCAAAAAACCGGGAAATAGTGATCAATGCCCGAACAACATTGGTAAACCACATCGCCCCAATCCCCTAAAAAGAATTTTTGGATTCAGGACTAACTCAGAATTGCAAGGGACATGCTAATTCTAGCTTTTAATACGAGCTCGATGTATTTTGAACCATGAATAAACAAGAAGGGCCTTTGCTAAAAAGGTCTTCACCCCGCTCTAGAGATCAGAGATGGACCCCACTGATCGGACCGAATAATTTTGGTGTTAAGTGAAATCGCCTGCGGTATATTGCTTGATAACAAAAGAAGTACAAGATAGCACGACGATCACGACGGAATCACTCCCCAGTACCTAAAACCAAGGTCGCCTTAGCCGCCGTCAAAGGTGAGCGCACCTTGGACGAATTAGCAGAGCATTTTGATGTCCATCCGAATCAGATCCAGAATTGGAAGAAGCAGTTGCTGAGCACGGCAGAACGTGTTTGGGGCGCAAGCCTTGTTGCGGCGGCTGACCAGGAACAGGTGCAGCAGAAATTGCATGCCAAGATTGGGAAGTTAACGATGGAGAAGGATTTTTCAAACAACGTGCTCAGACCCGGCCGATGCCTGAGCGCAAAGCGATGATCAAGGCTAGGCAACCACTTTCGGTGAGTCGCCAGTGTTGTTGGCCGTGCCCTGGTCGAGTGCCTATACACAACCCCAGAATGTCTCAGCGGCAGACATTGATTTAATGCGCCAGCTCGACAAGCTCTATCTGAAATGGCCATTCTATGGCAGCCATCGCCTGTGTGTTGGGCTGCAACAACAGGGGTATCAGGTGAATCGTCAACGCATCCAACGCTTGATGCGCAAGATGGGGGCTCCGGGCGATTTACCCGAAGCCGGGAACGAATCAAACAGGAAAAGGGCACTAGATTTATCCCTACTTACTGAGAGGCCTGAGGATTGAGCGTTCTAACCAGATGTGGACGAGTGATATTTATTCTATCCCGATGGCCAAAGGGTTCATGTATCTGACGGTCATCATGGACTCGTACTCACGTCCGGCGTTGGCGAGGCGCGTCTCAAATACGCTAGAGACGGACGCCTGCGTGGAAGTCCCGGAAGAAGCCCTCTTGCGCTATGGGGCTCCAGAGATCTTCAATACGGATCAGGGCGCCCAATATACGAGTGAGGCATTCATCGCGGTACTCAAAGGGCATGGGGTGAAGATCAGTATGGATGGCAAGGGCCACTGGATCGTCAATGTCGTGGGCGAACGACTCTGTCGCAGCCTGATGTACGAGGATGTCTGCTCACGTGCCTATGAGAATCCAGCCACACTCCGTGCCGGGCTTGCCGTCTACCTATAATTTTATATCGGAATGCCGACACCAGGCGTTGAACCGACAGACGCCTGATGCTGTGCATTGGGCCAGCCTCATAACGAAGAAGGCTGCCTAATGACGGGCAGAGATTTCTCTGAGCGAGATGTCTAAAGATTGAAGTCCACTTCTCTCGTCAAAGATTGTCGAAAAGTCGAAAAACTTGATATTCAAATGAGACAATAGCTTCTACATTTCTGTTCTAAGGACAATCCAATCTGGAGATTCTGATGGATGGTCGTGATTATGCATAACTCCATTCAGCTTTTGAATGGCCTTTCACCAAGAACTGAGGGAAAGTTCAGGAAAAACTGTCGCCATGTAGCCCAAGCATACTTACCCTGGCAATTGCGTTTAGCGATATCTGCATAATCTTTTCATGGCATTCAAAATCAAGTTGCACGCTAGTGATTCTTGACTCCGTAGTGTGGGGAGGATCAAGTTTAGGCCTGAAAACGAAGAACAAAATGCGAACTAGTTAAATATTGGAAAAGCCAGTTCGCCGTCATTCTTGTTAACGGCTGAAGAGGGGACCAACGCAAGTCGACAAAGCTGAACCCGGCTGATGAAAAAACATCTATCCACTTGGAAGGATCCTGATGCTTATCCCATTCGATATTTTTTGCTAAGGGTGAGGAAAGCCCTATTTGGTTCCAGAAATTTGTCCGACCACAATCAGCGACAATGATCCAGCCACCCGGCTTCATTCTTAGACGAAGATCTTGTGCGATGCCTAGAAACTGTTTAAACGAATCCTGATTATGATGAAGATCAATGACTGCACTCTCATTCAGATGATTGATCACATTGTACAATACGATGGCATCGAAATATTGTTCCTCCATTGGGAGTTGATGCAGAAAATAGTCGAATGCGACAACTTTTCCGCTTAACCCAAGGATCTCAACCGTTTGTCGCAGAGTTGTGAGGGTTTGGGACGTGCTTCCATCTGATTCCGGCTCTATCCCAACGGCTTGTTCTGCACCGTTAATTGCGGCCCAAATCACCCAGGCACCGCTTCCACATCCCACATCTAAAACTTTTGCACCCGAAAGATTAACACCATGAAACAAAAACTTGGCACGGGTAGCATACCTTTTATCACTTTTGTAGCCGAAGAGCGGGGCTGCTAACTTAATTTGGCTGTCTATCTCTTCCGTTGACATTCTTACCTCCAAGCTACTAGCACATGTAATTAAGTATTAGAAACCACCTAGAAGCCATAAGTGAATCCATCAATTTTCACAATTCAATTTCCCTCTCACTCACGCTCTCCACGAGACCATCTCAATGTCGTTATAACTTTTGGATAGTACCTAGATAATGGGTATTTGCTACCTTAATTCGTTCAAGAACTGAACACAAAAGCCAGGAGAAGGAGGCAAGCTTTCTGACAAGAGGCGGTGCAAGCGTAACTCGAGAAATATCAATGTGGCAATCCGGAAAGAGCTGAATAATATCTTGTTTCTTCACACCCAGGACATTTGGGTTCAAAGGATTATTGACGTGAAAATCATACCATATGATCGCACCATCTGCTTTTACGACTCGTTGCATTTCTAAGGCAATTTGTTGCCTCATGTTGTGGTCTAGCACCGAAGAAAAAACGGTTGATTGAAGAACAAGATCAAATGTATCATCGGCATACTCGAGCTCTGTCGCGCTCCTACATTCAATCCGCACGGCCTCTGGACACAAGCGCCTTGCTTCATCCACTCGATCAGGCAGCAAATCTATTCCATTAAGGTTAGAAGGTCGAATACCCCAATTGATGAACTGCCGAAGCCAATAACCTGTCCCACAACCAACTTCCAACATCACTTTACCTTCTAATGGAGCAATCCCCTTCTTTTTTAGAAGCCCTAATAGCTGTCTTTCTCGTTCCTGAATAATGAAAAGATGGCCAGGACTGAACCAGGAGTACCGAACATCACCTTGGCGCTTGGCATAGACCTCGTGAATTCTGACCTCTTCAACTTGAGATGATCGAGAAGAACTGGACATTCTTAATTACTTAACTCCATCGCTTTTGACGATATCCCATCCGATTTAATCAAAGCTGCCCTTGCCCACCCCGCTAGGAACAACGTTACTTTGGCCTAAAGATGTAGAGGCTTGAGATTTCCTTATCAGAAGTAGACTATTAACCGAGCACCAATTTCTTTTTCGCCGTTCAGCCGTTCAGACCCTCAGTGGCTCATAAAAGGTAAGAATCATACCCATTAAACATCTTTTCCAACGAACAGGAATACCGCTAAATCATGTCAGCCTAACAAATTACTTCCTCTATGCACGTCCAGATGTCCATCGCTTCGCTTGACTAAACTGATGTGGTAAAACTTTTCAATCCCTGTAAAAATTCTCAGCGACCCTTACAACAGTTTCTTGCTGATCTTTGGTTAGCTCGGGATAGATGGGTAGTCCCAGGTTCTCTTGGCAGGCTTTCTCAGCCTCAGGAAGATCACCAGCTTTGTACCCCAAGGACTGGTAACATTCCTGAAGATGAAGTGGCACGGGGTAGTAAATTTCAGACCCAATGCCTTGCTCTTTTAGATAGGAGCGTAGTTCGTCTCGATTTGGAACACGGAGAATGAATTGATTATAAATATGATAATGTCCAACGTTACTTTCTCGGTAGACCGCCTTAGGCACTCGTAAGCCGATCTTTTCTGACAAATCACTTTCCCCAAAAAGCTTTTCATACTGCACCGCATTGTGTTGTCTCATCGAGGTCCATCGGTCCAAATACGGCAACTTCACATTAAGAATACTCGCTTGAAGAGTATCTAAGCGAAAGTTCCCGCCTACAGCTTTATGATAGTATTTAGGTCTTCCTCCCTGAGTCCGTAACAATCGAACCCGATCAGCCAGCGCTTCGTCATTCGTCACAACCATCCCACCGTCACCCATGGATCCAAGGTTTTTGCTGGGAAAGAACGACAAGCACCCCACATTTCCCATACCCCCAGCACGACGACCCCCTCGGTATTCTGCTCCAATAGCCTGAGCTGCATCCTCAATTACAGGGAGGTCATACTTAGCGGCGATGGAAAGAATAGGATCCATATCTGCACATTGCCCATATAGGTGCACGGGGAGAATGGCTCGCGTTCTTGATGTAATTGCCGCCTTGATTTTTTCAGGATCAAGATTAAGCGTCACGGGATCTACGTCCACAAAGACCGGCTTAGCCCCAAGACGGGTAATACAACCTGCAGTGGCGAAGAAAGACAACGGTGTCGTAATCACCTCATCCTCCACACCTATGCCAAGCGCCATCAACGAAACTAACAAGGCATCCGTCCCTGATGACACACCAATCCCGAATTGCGCTTGACAGTAAGAGGCAACATTCTGCTCCAATGTTTTCACCTCTTCACCCAAAATATAGTTATTCTTGTCAATCACGCGCTCAATAGCCGCAAGAATCTCTTTACGAATGGGTTCATGTTGAGCACTCAAATCTAATAAGGGAACGATCATGGCAACCTCATTCTTTCTGTGCAGCTTACCGGGTTTTCATCATTTGGCTCTGTCATTGTATATTGACCACCACATGAACACGTGGCTTTGCGTTCTTTCCAGACCAACTTGACACCACATTCACACATCCACCCCGTGACCTTGGCTGGAGCACCCACAACTAAAGCAAAATCTGGTACATCCTTGGTCACCACAGCTCCCGCTCCGATAAAAGCATACCGCCCAATCGTCACGCCACACAGGATGGTACAATTCGCTCCCATAGTCGCTCCCTCCCGAACAAGCGTCGTTCGTAATTCTTGCATTCTTGGAATCGCGCTTCTGGGATTCAACACATTCGTAAACACCATCGAAGGACCGCAGAACACCAAATCTTCTAATGTCACACCTTCATACACCGAAACATTATTTTGAATTTTCACGCCATTCCCAACAGATACGTTGGGACCGACCACGACATTCTGGCCAATTTTGCACTGTGTCCCTATCCGTGATCCTTTGAGAATGTGGGATACGTGCCAAATGCTTGTTCCTTCACCAATTTCGACCCCCTTGTCCACAAAAGCAGATTCATGTGCAAAGTAGGCGGTAGATGCTGGGAGTGTCTCGTAGGCATCACTCATTCGTTGCTTCTTCATAGCCTCTTGACATTGTTCAAGCACCGTGAGAACTCGCAGGCCTTCCTCCCCATCGGTTCGCGGAACATTGCGAGATTGCACGCAGTTAACAAAATGTAAACACTCCTCTCGCAAGGGCTCGTTCACTTCCAAAGCCAAGGGTAAGGCATCGGCTTTATTCGCAATCGGGTTCTGCCCTTTCCAAGCAATGGAATGCGGATACAAAAGAAGTTTGTCCGTTTTTTCCATATCGTCGAACACCGCCATCTGCCGGTCCCCTACGACAACTAACTTCTGTTCTTTAAAGGGGTGAAGCCACGAGACGAAAATATGGGCTTTGACCCCACTAGGAAACGACAACAAACTGACAGTCACGTCGGCAATTTGCTGATGAAGATAGTTTCCTCCTTGAGTCTGAACATTGCTAGGCATCTCGTCTAGAAGACCTAGGATCACGGAAATATCATGAGGAGCAAACGACCAGAGAATATTTTCTTCTCGCCTGATTTTCCCCAAGTTAAGACGATTCGAATAAATGTATTGAATTCGACCAAGTTCCCCAGATTCAATCAGTGCTTTGAGCTTCAGAATGGCAGGATGGTACCAGAGCAAATGTCCAACCATGAGAATTTTTGACTGGTCCCGTGCAAGGGCCACAAGCTCTTTTCCCTCATCCACGAGCAAACAGAGCGGTTTTTCAACAAACACATCCTTCCCAGCGAGAAGTGCTTCCCGTACTAAGGTGGCATGCGTCTCAGCTGGAGTCGAAATAGCAACAGCTTGAATCGTGGAATCATGCAAGACTTCTTGATAAGTCTTCAGCAATTTTATATCAGGATATGTCTCACTCAATGTTGCAAGCGTCTCTGAATTACTTTCACACACCGCATACAATGCGTTAATCGCGTGAAAGTTTCGAACAAGGTTTTTTCCCCAATAACCAGAACCAACGACTGCAACTCGGGGAATATCAGCGGGACCGCTTGAACTCTCTTTTACAGACATATTATTAGGGTTCCTAATGGTGGAAACGAGGATTTTTTTTATTCTTTTATCACTCAACTCCTAGGAAGCTTCGGGACACCCATACCGAACAGATTCCCGAGAAATCCAAGGGCATATGAAAAATGCATGATCAACACTGCGAAAGGAAACAAAACCCCTGCCTGACTTCTCTCCTTTATTGTTATCCACATACCTCCTGAGATCAACACCAATCCATATGCAAAAAAGGGGACACACCCTAATCCAGCCCACCAGAAGGGAAAGACCCAACATCCAACGAAAAGCATAACTGATAAGGGGAAAAACGCAACAGGAGCCAGTTGTCTAAGCGAGGCAGGAAGCTTGTGTTTCCTTAATACTGAAACTCGATAATATCCATAATAGAAGTACTGCCAAAACAAACGCATCGGCTTTTCTCTGACATAGTATATGCATTTGGCTCTGGGAGAAATATACACTTTCCCTCCCTTGAGAGCCATGCGTAAGTTCAATTCGTCATCTTGATTGCGAACGAGATTTTCATCATAGAGCCCAATTTGCTCGAACACCTCACGCCGAAACATTGGGAAACATGCCCCCTCAGCATACCCTTCAAAATCAGGGAACCGGTGTTTCGCGTTGCCAACACCAATCGGATGCGACATGGCCACCGCAACTGCTCGGCCAAATAGACTGTTCCCCTTACTATCTATTGGACCACCTGTGCACCAGACCTCTGGATGTTCGTCGAATAACTCTACACAAGTCCGAATATAATTATTCGAATAATGGGTATGTGCCCCCATGATGGCAATAAAATACCCTTTGGCCTCTCGAATACCTGCATTCATGGCATGAGGTGTAAAACAATCGGGATTATCAAGAACCCGAAGTCGCGAGTCTTCAAGAGCCAGACCATCAAGGATTTTGCGAGTCCCATCACTTGACATTCCGTCAACAACAATAAGCTCGAAACCGCCTTTCGGTGAATCTTGAGCTAATAGAGATCGCACACCTTCTTCAATATGATTTTTTTCGTTACGACAAGGAACGACAATCGAAACGGTGGGGACATCATCACTCACAGCTGATTCGGATCCTTGCTACTGATACCGTCCAAATCTTAATTAATCCGATCAATCGGTGTCAGTATAGAAGCGGGATACATAGAAATTAAGAGTTCAGAATTTCAGGCTTCAAGATGCAGCAACTCCAGCCAAAACCAATTCAGCTCGGCTGCCAGGAAAACAGTCTACTTTGAATACTAAAGCATGAAACAGCTTCAGAGAAGCTGTCGAATGGAATAATTATGATTAGATGTCAATTCATTCTTTATGAAATTCAGAAAAATGGGAGTGAATATCCTCTTATTTTGTATGGGGCCGAGAGCCTCATATCCAGAGAAAATACCACGCATTTTTTTCCTATATCGGCAGAACAGTGCATAAATCTATAGTTAGAATTTAGAAAAATCAATATTTTTCATGAATGTATATGAATACAGCTGTAATACGTATATACGCTCTAAAGCCTTCAGTGGAATAAAATACCAAATGCCTAAGTCATTTATAAGAAGCAATTTTTTGTATTCAATTTAACAGTTTAAAGTGTCTTTTGTTAACTTAAGTTAACTTTTTATAGTTTCTTGAAATGGCACTTTTCTTGCTGACTTCCTACCACTATATCAAAACCCAAAGGTTCATCGCAGATCTTAATCATTCCTATTTATTCCCAACAATTCTTACTGACTTCCCCCATTAGAAAAATTTCATGAATCCTAAAGTCCGCAAAGAGCTTGCATACAATTTCAAAGCACAAAAATCGTATGTAGATTCACATTATCAACCAAGTAATATTGGGATGTACAAGTAAGAGGCAAGAATAATAAATCCAATCAAGAGTCAAACGAGCATCCTCAGGTTTGAAGCACTAGGGCTAACACCATCTTTGCTTAAATACATTCACCACTGTCCAAGCAGTTTGTGCATGACCTTTATTACATTCGGAGAGGAATGAAGAAATGACATTGAGTAACTCTTACAAACCGATAAACTACATTCTCGTATTTTTTGCCCTGAGTGCATCCTTATGCTTAGGGAACACGGCTAATGCGACCACCTATTATGTCGCCATCAATGGAAATGATTCAAACCCTGGAACCAACGCACAACCACTTCGATCTATAAAAAAAGGAGTTAGCACTATTCGTGCTGGTGATACACTCTACGTCAAATCAGGAACCTATGCAGAATCCATTCGCCACTGGGAGACAAAGATCCCAAATGGCGCCTCATGGAATGACCCAATTACTGTAGCAGTGAAACCTGGAGATAAAGTAACGATTAAACCATCTACTAATAATGCGTTTTTCTGGATTGGAGATGGTCAACGAAAATTCCTCATAATCAAAGGTTTTACTGTCGACGGGGCAAATGCTGCCTTACATGGTTTTAAATTCGAAGGTGGGACAAAATATGTCCGGGTCATGGATACCGAGGTCAAAAATGTCAAAAACTCTGGCATCCTTGTAACCGGCAGTGGCAATACCTACCACGAATTTAAGAACCTCAATGTTCACCACAACGGCACACTTAGCTTTGACCATGGGATATATATAACAACTGGCATGAATATCGTTGAACAGTCTAAAATTCATCAAAATAAGGGTTACGGCATGCACTTTTTTAGTGGCACAAACACAGCCCAGAATAACATCATTCGCGATAGTATTCTCCATGACAATAATATTGGCGGGACCTGGGGATGCGGACTTCTGCTTAGTTCTGGGACGGGCAACGTGGCCTATAATAATATTGCGTTCGGAAACTTTGCTGGAATTTGCATACAAGACAGAAGCACGAACTCAAGATTGTATAACAACATCTCTTATGCAAATGATATCTATGGAATCTATGTAGGCGGCATCCCAAATAACAGTTCCAGGATAGAAAACAACACCGTCTACAATAACGGTACCTATGGCGTTTTTGTGGGCGATGGAGCGACGAATGCAACAGTAAAAAATAATATCTCACGATCCAATTCGATAAACTTCGGGCTGACCGCAACAAATAGCTCAAATAATTTGCAGTCAGATCCCCGGTTTGTCAACGCTGGTGCCAAGAACTTTCATCTCCAAGCGGGAAGCCCGGCCATTGATGCTGGAGCAACCATTAGTGGGCTTACCAAAGACTTTGAGGGAACCTCTAGACCTCAAGGTGGAAAATTCGATATCGGCGCTTACGAATTTAAAAATGGTTCGGGCGGCAATTCCGGGGGGAACTCAGGAGGCAATACTGGCGGCAGTTCCGGTAGTGGCTCGCCCACACCCCCACCCCCACCGCCCTCAACTGGGCCTGGATCTACCTCCTCGTTTACGGCCGCCCACAGTAATAAATGCCTAGAAATCGCGGGCAACTCGCGCAGCACCAAGGCAAAAGCCGTGCAAAGTCAATGTGACGGACAGGCCAATCAACAGTTTCAGCTCACACCCGTGGGAAACAACATCTTCCAACTCAAGGCCAGGCATAGTGGCCAATGCCTCGAAATAGCCGGAGCCTCCACAGCACCAGGCTCACTCCTTCAGCAGAACGTGTGTACGACGGGCAATCATCAACGGTTTCGGATCTCAGGATCCTCCTCCGCACTCGTGGCAGTTCATAGTAGCCAATGCGTGGATGTCGCAGCCGGCTTAACCAGCAATGGTGCCAAACTCGTGCAATGGACCTGCCATGGCGGGCGCAATCAACGATGGACCGGAGCCAAATGAGGTAGCTCAAACCTCCTTACCAAGCCCGTGGCCTATCATCGACAAAAGGTCACGGGACTCCCAAGTCGCGCATCATATAGGTGTGTTACTGGAGCAAGAACGGCCGTAGCAGTAATCCCAATTCCTAGACTTTTAAGAAACAACCTTATTCTGTGATTTTTTTTTTCTAGCGGTGTTTCCGTCTTTTTGCGAGGATGTAGACATAACGATACACAAACGAATTCGGTTATCGCCACTGGTCCGCGAAGAGATCTGGCGACTGTCTGGGACAAGACAATGGACGATAGTCGCGCTCGCACAGCAATTCCGCGTCTCTCGGCCAACGATTGACAAAGTGCTTGAGCGGGCGCGCAAGCAAGAATGTGCGCCACGCAAATCGCACAATAAGCGATTCTTGCAGGTCCACTATCGGATCAAACGCCTGGCCAAGGTGGAACTGGCTTTCGAACGCCGGCAAAAACGAGCGGCGCAGCGCTTTAATAAAAGCTACCCCGGAGAGATTATCCACTTTGACACGAAACACTTACCGCTCCTCACTGGCGAGAAGAGGCTCCTCCCACGAGAGTATCTATTCGTGGCCATTGATGATTACTCCCGAGAACTCTATGCGGCCATCCTGCCGGACAAAACACAGCACTCTGCCGCCACGTTCTTGCAGTAAGTCATCGAGGAATGCGCCTATTCCAACTATGGCACGGAATATAAAGGCACGCCGGATCATGCCTTTGTGGCTCGCGGTCATGCCAATGGCACGGAACAGAAGTTTACGCGGGTCCGGCACTCTCAGGCCAATGGCCAAGCAAGGCGGTGCGTGTCATTATAACGCTGTTGGACGTCTGGCATGCCACCACGGTGTCTGTTTCACGAGAGCAGCGGCAACGGGAGCTGGCCCGATTCATCAATTTTTATCATACCGTTAAACCCCATGCAGGAATTGCTAATATGACGCCCAATGAAAAGCTCAGTCATTATTTCTTTAATCTGTAAACAACGCCACGAAATCTCACAGCTTATTGATATGAAACCCTTTGATTGTAGTGATCTACTCTAGCCACCCCACGAAAAAACCGGCTTACACGGCGGTTAGTCTGTTCTTTTTTTATGATGAATCTCCAGTGCACACATTCCATGCGTTACAACCAACTTTCGATATCTGGATATCTTCTCAGAAGGCGGCTTACCTCAATTGTGTCATAAAACTGGTAGTGTGGTTTTACCGAAGGACTCTGAGGTCACCATCCTGCGTTGGTCATTCATATGGTTGCAGCCGAAAGGTGATGCGCCATATAACCAGGATGCTCTCGTCAAATCTGGCACTAATCTATTCACGCGATTGACGCCAGGAGTGTATGTAAAGCAGCACTGACAAACGCTTAACTAACCTGTCCACAGAATCAGAGGAGGACCAGCGTCTTCACATTAGCACCAGGGCTAAAGATCCTAGAGTCTCCGACGTTGACAGATTTAGCAACTTCGAACAGCAACCAAACTTTGAGTTGTATATGCCCGCTAGGAGCGCCGCTCTGTCGCCTTGCTACTCATACGTGCCAGTAAGCACCCAAAGACAGTTGCCAGCTTCCGCAACCAATATCCCTAGCTGACCCCCACGATCAAAATCTCGCATTCTTCATACTGCAGGAAAAAATTCTTTTTCATTCCAACACTTTAGCCACCAATTAGGGCTGAAGCGATCTCACATAGAATGAAAACATCGGGGGCATTAAGCTTAGCTTCCTCCTACCGATAAGACTATAGCCACAAATTTATGACAAACTTAGATATAGCGGCGATGGAGGAAATGATGAAGCACTCAATTTATCGTAAAAACGTCTTCTTTTTTTTGGTTGGATTAGTTTATGTTCTGGTCATGCTCAGCCCAAGTATCAGTAACGCAAATACTTTTTACGTCTCGAAAACTGGGAATGACGCAAATCCAGGCACCAACGCCTCATCATTCCAGTCTATCAAACGCGGAGTGAGTCAACTGTCAGCAGGCGACACTCTCTATGTAAAATCTGGGACTTATAATGAATCCATCTTGAGTTGGGAAACAACCATACAAAGCGGCTCATCTTGGAACAACCCCGTAACAGTCGCCGTAAACCCGGGTGACGTTGTTACCATCAACCCACCATCTGGCCATGCGTTTTTTTGGGTAAAAGATGGAGAGGCCAAATATCTCATCATTGATGGGTTTATCATTGATGGAAAACATAAGGCTAAGTATGGGTTCAAATTCGCGGACAATTCCCGATATATTCGGGTGCAAAATACTGAAATCAAAAATTCAACGGATAGTGGCCTACTAGTCTCTATTTGTAGCGGCTGCCAGAGCCCAGGAACAGCACCCCGTAATACTTATCATGAATTCATTAATCTCAACGTGCATCACAATGGCTCTAGTCACTTCGATCACGGATTCTATATAGAATCAGCTCACAATATCATTGAAAAGTCTACGATCCATCACAACCAAGGATACGGCGGACACATCTATCGAAGCACCATTAATACCGCTGATTACAACATTATCAGACAGAACACATTTCATGACAATAATACTGCAGGGGAATGGGGATGTGGGTTGATATTAAGCTCTGGCAAAGGGAATGTAGCTTATAACAATATTGCGTACGGGAATTTCGCTGGGTTTTGCATTCAGTCCAGAGCCACGAATGCTCACCTCTACAATAATATTTCCTATCAGAATGACAATCATGGAATTTATGTGGGCCATTCTTCCAATACTGACGCCAGAGTAGAAAATAATACCGTATACAAAAATGGGACTTACGGAGTGTTCGTCGGCGATGGATCCAAGAATGCCGTGATCGAAAATAATATTGCGTATCAAAATTCAACGAGTGATATTTATTTAGCGCCTGCAGGCCAAAGCGGAACAATCAAGTCCCACAATCTGACCGAGAACCCTTTATTTGTCAATGAAAACGCCAAAGACTTTCGGCTTCAAGCGAATAGTATCCTTGCCATAGACAAAGGATTGGCCAGGGCCAGCACCGAAGTCACCAAGGATTATGATGGTGTATCACGAAACACAGGGAGGGGCCCTGATATTGGCGCATTCGAATTTCTTCAGTCAGGACCAGATAACACACCACCGGGAGCCGTCAAGAAGGTAGTCATAGAGGAGGTCCCAGTCAAAAATTAGGGTCACAAAAATGAAACCAAATTGACAGGTAGCAATACTTGCAGGTCAAATCTCCCCCCCTGTTTTTGCCCTCTTCTGGGCCAAGTTTTATGAAAGGAGAAGGGCGACCAACGAACAGAACTCCCTCAAACTCAATCTCCTGAAGGCATAGTTAAGGAGATGTAGTCCGACTCCTACATATTAACCTGAAATGTAGAAATCTCATTCGGACGCGCACTCAAGCCTGATTCCTCGACAGAACGATGAGGGGAAGATGGAAAAGCTCGTTGTGAAATACCCTAGAGATCAGCAATGGCCGGCCATTCATGTATCACGCAGGCTTTGACCTCGAGTCATTGTAACTCCGCATAAAAATCCAATAGCCGCTTAGCCACTTGTTCAAGGGAATGTTCTTTTATCTTCTCACGTCCTTTATTCGTGCGTACGCCAGCTTGAACTAACAAAAGCTTGGTCGCGAGATCCTCTGCATTTGGTTCTGCAATATAACAATGATCAACTCCTTTTATCCTCTCGGCTACGTCACCAACATCCACGGACACTATCGGCACATTGCATGCGAGAGCTTCTTTGATAATATTTGGTGATCCTTCATATAACGATGTCAGAACGACCACATCGGCCGCATTCAACCAAAGAGGAACCTTATCATGTTGGACTCCAGAAAGTGCCTGTAGGTTCGCTGGAATTCCCTTGGACTTAATCACATGAACTGCCATTTTCGCCAGCTCAGGACGCTTACAAGGATCACCAGAATTGGCTGGGAAAAGTACATGGAATTCATTGGAGTCCCATTTGAGCTCACAACAAGACTTATCCCGATCAAGAGGTTGAAATCGCTCTAGATTCACACCATTTGGAATAATTCTGATCTTGGAACGAGGTATTTTTGAGGGCAACTTCTCTAGCAAATTTTGAGATTTCACGACAATTCCAGTCGCTCGCCTTGCTGCCTTCCATGAAGCAAAAACACCAAATCTCGAAATCATTTTTCTCATTGGTCCTGACAAGAGTTCTCCCGAAAGATCCGATCCACAGAAAGAAACGACGGTAGGCCTATCTTGAACCACACGTGTCACGAGGTCTGCCATCACACCACCGTACATCACATGAACCAAATCTGGTTTAAATTGAGTGAGCTTCTTAACCACATGCTCCTTCAAATCCCAATAAGCCCGCATTCCCTTGCCGGCTCTGTCGACTAGTAATACATCGACTTCCAAACCAATACTCCTAAGGCTTCCAATTTGTTGCTCAACAAAAGTTCCAGAAACAGGATTGTTGGCAGTAGGGTAGATATTTGTTATGGCTAAGATTCTCATACCTTAACGAGATTCAATCAGGGTAGTCATGTCTTGGATTCAACCAAAAGGATTCTAACCCTATCTTGGCGTCGACCCAATTCCGTCAAAATGAAATAGGCAACCTGAACGATAGTCAGCTATTGTTCCCAACCATCAGGACAAATAATCATTTCTTGACAGATGAAAGAAAAATGCACGTTTCAAGGACCATGGAATTCAATGCGGTCTGGTTGGACAGTAAGAGCAAATGGAAACAAAGACATGGAGAGCGCTACACCCATCGTTAGCATGTTATCACTAAGTGGCCATGTTCTAGCGATGCTATTTTTTGTTCAAATGGGTTCTTTCCTCAATGCAAGCTGCAAAGAAAGAAACATGATCGCACGTTGATATAGACCTTGACGAGAAACACCAGGATATGGACGCCCGTCGCAAAAAGCTTCAATCATAGGTCGGAATACCTCTGGGCAGAAAAACTCTTGCAGCCGACATGATGAACCAAGTAACAGTTCTCTCATTTGTATTTTTACATCTTTCTCAACCCAAGAATCCACTGGTATGCCAAATCCCCATTTAGGCTTGTTGGCTACCTTCGTCGGCAATCGACGAGAAGCGATCGCACGTAACACTCTTTTGGTCATACGCCCCTTCACCTTTAGACGGTGAGGAAGAGAGAGCCCAAATGCAAACAAGTCCTCATTTAACATGGGCACACGAACTTCTAGGCCTTCCCTCATACTGGCAATGTCCACTTTAAAAAGAAAGTCATTAGGCAAAATCAATCGTGCATTCACCTCTGAAACATGTGCGGATAAACGATCTAATCGAGAAATGTCACTGGGAAACTCATTACCCCACTGAGGTTCGAACCATCTACGAACTGATTGGGTATTATGATCCTTTAGGAGCTTCGTGTGTTCTTCCTCACGAATCCAGCAAAACATATTTTGAATGAGGCCTGTCTCATCGACTCCCTGAAGATCTCTTACGCGTTGCGGAATGGAACTACCCACTAATCCCCATTTCGCTAACTGGGGTAGGACCACAGAAGCGGCTCGCCAGGCAATTGAGGGCAATTGTTGCAAGCGAGCAATTTCTTCAACTTGCCAATAAAGAGAATAGCCTCCAAAACCTTCGTCACCTCCATCCCCTGACAGAGCCACTGTCACATGCTGCCTCATCAGCTGTGAGACCGCGTTGACAGCAAAGAGGGACGTATCAGCGAAAGGTTGACCACAATGCATGAGTAAGCCCGTTAAATAGTCCCAAGTACCTCGAGTCTGTTCCATGTCGAGTATCTGATGACGGCTTCCAATGTGTTCGCTCACTGCCACTGCAGCCCAGGTTTCATCGAACTCCCTTTCAGAAAATCGGACATTAAACGTCTCAAGCGTGTTTTTAGTCGCATCCTGAGCCGCAGCACAAATAAGGGAAGAATCAATTCCTCCACTTAGGAGTGCACCAAGTGGAACGTCACTTTCGACTTGTTGTTTTACTGCATCTCGAATCAACATATCTGCCTTCTCTGTCGCCTGTGAAATCGTCATCCTAAAATCAGGAACCATATCCCAATGATGATAGGTCCGTGTTTCCACGGATACGAGGTCACCCTTCATCTGTGCCAGCATAAGTTCACCTGGCAGCAGGGCGCGAATACCGACAAAGAAGGTCTGCGGAGCAGGGATAAAACAAAGAGCAGCATAATCAGATATCGCCTGCGCATCTGGCCGTTCATCAATGTCAGGCAATTGACGCAGTGCGAGAATTTCACTCGCGAACCCAAAAAACTGATCGCCAGGTGCGTAAAATAACGGCTTTATACCGAAACGATCCCGCGCTAAGATCAGAAGCTGTTTTCGAGTATCATAAATCGCAAGCGCAAACATACCGCGCAACTCATTCACAAACGACATCCCTTTTTCTTCATAGAGATGTGGGAGAACTTCACTGTCTGAATATCCCTTAAAACGATGCCCAGATGCCTTCAAAGACCGTCGAATTTCTTGATGATTATAGATCTCCCCATTAACGATTGCCCAAACCGTTCCGTCTTCATTGGCAATAGGCTGCGCGCCCCTGGACGACACATCAATGATACTCAGACGTGTATGAACAAGAGTAGCTTCCGGCCACGAACGAACTCCAGAGGCGTCCGGTCCGCGGTGGTGCAACGCTTTAGCCATGCGCTCACCAAAACCTGCCCTGTGGTCTAGGACACCAAGCCACCCAGCAATTCCACACATGACTAAGCCTCTTTCCAGCCAGCTAAATGATAAGCCTCAAAGGTTTTTACAATATGCTGATTCACCCCAAACTCTTTCCTCACCTTATCACGGCCTGCGATTCCCATTTGGGCACAGCGCTCAGAATCTCTAATTAAAAAAGCAAGACGCTCAACTAGTTCATCTTTGTCATTCCTCTTGACAATAAAACCAGTCGTCCCTTCCTCCACAAGCATAGGCACTTCACCCACATCAGTTGCGACGACAGCTCTCCCACTAGCCATTGCTTCAATAATGGCATTGGGAAGACCTTCGGTGTCGGATGTATGGACAAGAAAACTAGAGGACGCAAGTAAATCCGGTATATTCTCACAAAATCCAAGAAACTCAACGCAGTCTGTTACCCCTAATGTTTGCGCTTGCTGTTTCAATGAAAATTCAAGGGGACCAGAACCCGCGATTCTCACGAGAAAATCATACCCTTTTTTTTTCAGATCTGCGGCAGCATCAATGAGACGGTCCCATCGTTTATAGGCCAGTAGGGAGCCAATAGCAAGAATTTCTGCACGTTTAGAAAATGGCCAATGCTCACGATTAAACAAAGAACAATCCAAGCCGTTTCGAACAACACAAAGACATTTTGGGCCAAAGAATCCTCCTAGCTGCTTAACCTTCTCCGCAACAATGCTACTATTACAAATTTGAAATCTAGGATATCTCAAACACAATCTGCCTAAGATACCTCCAGTATCATAGAGAGTCTGCTGTAAATCTCCCCTGAGGGATCCAATCGCAACTGAATAGGCTATAAGGGCACCACAAAAGGCTGCAATGTTTGTATAAAAGGTAAAGGAATGAATCACCCCTGGCCGAAGCCTCATGACCAAACGCATAAAACTAAGAAGCTTAATAATTGAATGAGACGTATTTGAAATCGAAAGTACTTGTACCCCTAGTGCACGGATCTGAGAAACATAGACATCATGCTCTCTAAAATTCCAGACCGCGACCGTGGGAAAATATTTTTGCCGATCCATGGCTTGAAGCAAACCAAATAATTGCTTTTCTGACCCTCCTGGTCCGAGTTGGCTAATAAGATACAAAATGTGGTGTCTCGCCTCTGCCATACTTATCAGACTCATACTTCTCTTAGATACAGGAATCCTCACGCTCTGAGGGGTGTTGAGCTCACTCAACCTCTGTGCTTAGCAATTCGTCTATATTTTCCGAATGCTCACTCGATTTCTAACCCGGAACGGATCCAGTTGGCGCCTTATTTGATCTTTCGTGACGAATCCCACGAACATCCCCAGCAGTCAGAGCCAAGGAGAGAACAACAACATGCCAAGATGACATAAATGCGTTGGAAGAAAGCATCATGGTCAATAAAGCGAAAATCATTAATGGGAATTTGAAGGGAGCATCTGAAACTTGCTTGCCATTGGCGTAAAATGCTTCGCGGGACGCACGCACTAAATACCCAACAAAGCAGACCAAGGGAACGACACCAGATGAAACAGCAATAAAAAGAAGACTATTGTGAGGGCTCGTCCTATACCCTGAATCAGGCAATACGACAGAACTCTCAGATAGTCCAACACCTACCCACCAGGCATCCAGGAACTTGCTCAGACTCACAGACCAGAGATAGGATCGACCGGTTTCTTCTGCACCACGTTGAAGATAAAAACCAATGAGGTCATCAAATATACCAGATAGATAGATGAGCCACCCAGCAAATAGCAGTGCGAGAATGGGTGCAAAGCTGCGCCTGAGTACATTCTTAAACGCAAAAGCAATGGCAATAAACGCGCCAAGAAGATTACCACGACTGACAGTGATGCCTACAAGATAAAGACACAGAAATCCTGCAGACCAAAATGCAAATTTAATGGCTGTATTTTTTGCTTGGATTCCTGCAATCACGAAATACACCAAACAAAAACCAAACCATTGGCTAAATGTATTGGGATTCGCCAACCCAACATCCGCGCTGACACCAATTCTGGTCAGTTCCCCCGTGGAAACGTAAACCTTAAGATAAGGAAGTGTCGCACATCCAATAAGGAACGACACAATGGCAAATCGGTGAAGAAATCCCTTGCGGAAACCAAGTGACTGAATAACGATAAGTGAAAGAATCCATGTGAGAAACGACCGAATTCCTGCATCCATGAACGATTCTTCGTGTAATGCCAGTTGCAAGAGAAGAACGGACAAAGCACACCATAATGCGAGCGAAACAGGCCTAAATACCGTTCCCGAATTTTGTCCAAAATGCAGAACACACATGACTGCCAAACCTGCGAGTAACCCCGCACCTAGCAAGGGAATGGTCAAGCCCAATGCCCCCCCCAACATCGAATAGGCTATCGTTCCATAAAAACTATACTCGATGAGGTAGGATGGAGGCCTGAGGAATTTTTTTCGTGTCTGAGAAGACACATCAATTGCCGACATTGCAATCCTATTTTATCTTGAGAATTTCAAATAAGAAGTATTTGTTTCTGTTTCACAAATATCGGATTTAGGATATTTTTGATCTCGAATAACGTGATTGTTAAGAGAACAGTCAACCCGTAGAATACCTGAAAATTCGGAAGGCTCTGTATGGCATCTAAACATTCTCAGGCATATTTCTAGGCACGAAAACTTCGATTTCCGGTGCGCTCAAGTGTTAAGACAACCCCGGGAAAGTGGAAAAGCCAAACGATAAAATCCTGCGAACAACTTCTTTTCCCTTTCTTCTACAAAAGACTCAAGCAGGGTGACGTGAAATGATTCTAACTTTCTGAATGCTTCATAGGCATCTGGTTGTCTCGTGCATGTGGGAAGCTTGGAATTTGTTGCTCGTCAATCAAAAACCCTAATATCTTCTCAGCTGCCAACTGATGGCCAATCTCGTTCCAATGCCCCACACCTCGTGAGTCAAAGCCGTGCAAATAAGTCCCCGTTCTATGGTGGTATTCCCGAAATTCCGGCAAGAGTTTTAGGAACACGATCTCATTTTGTTTCGCAAAATCCTCTATCAATCGATCCGGTTGCTCAAAATCAAATGAAAGCGAATACAACGCTTCAACACGCTGCTGAACGATAGGATGGACTTGTTCTGCATTTGACATCGTTACTAATAGAAATTTTGCGCCATGTGCCTCTACCGAGTCTTTGAACTTGCTAAGCAAGCTTCTGGTAATATCAAAGGCCTCTTGCCAGCGTGGCGTCAAATCAGAGAGGTATATATTAAAATCAGAGAACTCATCTAACTTGTTCTGACTATTGTCCTGATGAGCATCAGCTAAACCTGCCCTGAATTGTCTTTCGTTGTATTGCTGCTTCAATAAAAAAACCCGCTCAGAAATAAGGCTGGCTAAATACGACCTTCTTTTAAGCCACGTCACCATTTTCTTCGGATAGGTAATGTTCTTTTTGTATTCGTCGAAAAGAGAACGGTCGAGTACAAGGTCTCGTTTTTCGTCATAGTTAAAATAAAATGCGAGCGTTTCATGGTTCAACAACTTCGAATTGTTTCTAACATCGTTACCCGTCGTAAAAGCAAGGAGAACGAGGTCCGGGGAATAGTGCACACCAAAATTCAAAAACCTCATATAGGCATCAGCTGTTCCAAAACCAGACTGCCCAAGATTCAATACTTCGAAGCGGATTCCTTCAGAACGTTCATTGAGGGATTGTTCAAGCAACGCAGAGAATGTTTTACTAAGAGGCACTTGCAACGCTTCTGCATAAGAATCACCTAACACGAGAATTCTAAAAATACCATCAGCCTTGAAGTGGGTCCGTTCATAATCCCGAAATCCATGCAAATTAAAATAGCCTTCGGAGAACCCTTCTTTCGTATGACGGTAATAGGCTTGAGGGACAAACGTTGTCCCTTTGTCAGAAACCAAGCGAATATTCGATTTAGTGTTGACCTTTAAAACAACGAGTGCAAGCTCAGCTATTCCCACAAAAATGGCAATCGCAAAGAAAAATAAACAAACGTTAATTCCGAGTCTTTTCCAGTCAATCATCCGACCACACAGCGCCAGGGGAATTATCGAGAGGGCCACATGATCTCACCTTATTGTGGCTATTTCCAGAATATGGGAACTCAACCCCGGCACTCATGAGATATAGCTTCCAGAAAAATTTTGGTTACGCCTTCTAAGCTATGTCTTTCGGAAATATATCCTTTCGCATGTCTACCAATTTGATCACGAAGCTTGGGATCAGCCATAAGAATCTCGATGTCTTTACTAGCCTGTTCAAATGTACCCGTCACACGTCCAAGTCCCTTGTGCTGAATAATGCCATCAGGGTCGATAGTCAAACTCACGACTGGCGTCCCACTGCTCCAGGCTTCAAGAAACGTATTCGGAAACCCTTCGCTATCAGATGTTGAAAGAAACATGGAGGCTTCGGCAATAATTTGTTTGGCTTTTTGAGGATCTACAAGTCCGAGATATTCGACATTCGGCAAGGCACAAAGTCCGGCCACAATTTTCTGTCCATATTCTCTTGACGATCGGTGGCTCGTCAGCCCACCACAGACCACAAATTGAATAGCTGGTATTTTCTTTGCAATCTCAATTAACAAATCTGCACGTTTCGGCCGTCGAAGATTAGCGACCCAGGCAACATACTCTCGTCGCTGCTCATGAGGTGTACTCATCGATATCTCACCCGAAAAACTTGGGACGATAAATGCTTTTGACTGCCATTGCGGAGCAAGCCGAGAAAGTTGCCCCTCATGTTGAACAAAGATTCGATCTGAGCACATCAATCCCCAAGCATAAAGAGGCCACCATCGCTTTCGCCGAGCAAGAGCACGCCGGGGGATGACATCCGTATCAAACGCGGCAGCATAAATCGTCCGAACTTTCGCCATTTTGGCAATTTGAACTGCAGGACCCCACCAATGTTCGGCAGCTCTCCAGTACCACCAATCTGGGCGCTCAGATAAGAGGAAACGATAGCACGCCCACAAATAGATACCACTTCCAATACCAACAAAGTTGACACCATCAATGTTTTCACATTTGGACGCCTGGAGAGCATGACGCACACCTATTGTCACAGACCAACCTAGGGAAACGAGTGCACGAGCCAGTATCCACTGCTGCCGTTCAGCACCTCCAACTCGACGAGGACTGCCAGAAGCGTATTCATAAATAAGATCATTCACAAAGACAAGTTTCATATTTTATGTGAATGTTTCATCATCCATGCGATAAAAACGAACGGAGTCCAGAGTTCACGACCAAAAGATCCTTTGGCAATATTGATCTTATGAAGACGGCGAAGATATTGATAATTAAACACATCGAGATTTTTTTCTCCCCAATCCAATGCAGCCTCAACAGCTGGACGCCATACTCCCCCAAGCCACGACCCCAGAGGCACATGAAAGCCATGCTTTGGCCTATCCCAAACTTCTCTTGGAAGGATTCTTCGTGCAATAGGCATGAGCATGGCCTTGAGCTCCCCGTTTACCATCTTCTTTTCCGCAGAAAGCGGAAGGATACGATCCAAGACCGTTTCATCCAGGAACGGGACTCTAATCTCAAGGGAGGCTAACATACTTGCCCGATCGGTCTTAACAAGACAATTCTCACTCAGATACATTTCAAGATCGGTCCGCATCAAGGTATCGACGTCAAATTTGTTCCCATAACGTTGCGCTTTTTGTTCCCATGGGACAAAGTAATGCTCGACCTCCGCAGATTCATGATAAAAGGGATTCAGTAACGAACGTATATCTTTGGGGAAGACGGGGAAATCTCCATAGCGGGTCCATGACCACCGAATGAGATCCTTAGATGCAAGAGTGCGGCAGTACACATGCAACGCACGATTAGGCCTCCAAGGCAACATCTTAAATATCTTTTGCCATAAAGATGATAGGGGCAATTTCCTACGGCCCCCAAGCCCTTGAAGGTATTTAGGGTATCCGCCAAACACTTCATCTCCGCCGTCTCCAGCGAGTGCAACCCGAACATGAGATGCCGTCATTTTCGATAAACCTATGGTCGGAATGACAGCAGGATCAGCAAACGGTTCATCAAGACGCCCAAGTAATTCCAGGAGGGCATTAGGTCCAATGTCTTCAGCACGTAAGACGACATGATTAGTCCCGAATCGTGAGGCAACCAATTCTGCTATATGGGATTCATCTGATTTCGCATCAGTAAAAGAGCAGGTAAACGTCTGGACAGGCTTCTCACTGTGCCTTGCCATAAAAGCGACGAGAAGAGAAGAATCAATGCCTCCTGATAAAAAAGCCCCAATTGGGACATCGCTGATCATTTGGCGTGCCACGGCTTTCTCAAGAATTTCTTCTAATTCAAACTCATCGGGGACAACCGAACGAGCACTTGCCACAGGTGGACTCCAATATCGAGTGATCGTTGGTCTCTCTTCACCAAAGCACCAGTTGAATCGACTTCCTGGGTCAAACTTCTGTACTGCACGTAGAACGGTTCGTGGTGCGGGAATATAATCAAACGTCATGAGATCCCGTACCGCAACCGGATCGATTTTCTGGAATTCATCTAACACGTGAAAAGGCTCCAGCGTCGACGATACGATTAATGCGCCACGGTGTTGTGCCCAACACAATGGTTTGATCCCCAATCGATCTCGCGCTCCAAATACCGATGAACGAAGACGATCCCAAATCACAAAAGCAAATATACCCTCTAAAAGTTCTACAATCTTCGACCCCCAATATTGATAGCCTTCAAGAATGATTTCCGTGTCAGATTCTGTTCTAAAGACGACTCCATCACGAGAGAGACGGTCCCGAATTTCTGGAAAATTGTAAATCTCTCCGTTAAAGGCAATCACATAGCGACCATCTCCGCTTTGCATAGGCTGATCGCCCGTCTCGAGATCTATGATCGAAAGTCGCCGGTGCAGGAGCATCACATCATGCTCACGCCATTCCCCATTGGCATCTGGACCACGATGAGCGATGGTATCGACAGCTCGTCGAGCTGTCTCGATATCAAAAATAGGGTCATTCTGTAGAAAGGCCACAAAACCACACATTTGAGAAGACTCCAACCTCCCTAACTTTTTATCGCACCAAAATCAGGATTTTTCTTTGGAAAAACCGATGTTCTTTTATTACCTTGTCTTTTGACGGTTCCTGAGAGCAATTGCGAAACGGCAAATGAATCTATCCAGCTCTATGCAGCAAATTTCCAGAACGGATCTCGTCCCTTAAACTCGAAGGGATATCAACTGAGCCAGGGATAAAGGGCTTAGAAGCCGGCAGACCTTCTAAAGCTTGAGTGAGTGCCACAGTTTGAGGCTCAACTGAATACCGCTCGCAAGCCTCACGGTTAGGAAGCAAAGCTGCTAAATTACCTTCCGACCATCCCATAACAATCTGTTTTAACCTATCCACTATTTCTGATACCGAGTCAGCATTAGCAATCGTTTGTATGCCAACATCCAAGAGAATCCTTTTTGTCTCGTCTCCCGGCACTACTCCCAAAATCGGCCTTCTCGCCTTGAAATAACTAAACAGCTTTGCACCAGCAACAAGCTCATGCCCTCGCCGTTCAGGCTTTCTGCCAAGGATGAGAAACGCATGGGCGTCACGTTGTAATTGCATGACTTGGGCATAAGGTATCGGAGGGGATGTTTCCACAATGTCGGAAATACCGAGTGCATTGGCATCTCTAGCCATTTCCTCCATCGCATCACCCACAAATAATAGCCGCAAGCGATTGGCGAAATTTGGGTCAGAATTTTTCAGATTTTTGACTGCCTGCAGGAGCGTATCATATCTATATGTTGCTAACGTTCCTGTATACAAGATCGAACACTTTTCTGGATTAGCCATTTGAAAATTTTCTATCGTTCCTTCGTATCCATTAGGAATGATATGAATCTTGTCGGCTTTCAGCGCTCCCCGGTACACATTCCAATAACATTCAGCCATTCGGGGAAACAGAAAAATTACCGCGTGTGCTCCCTTTAGAAGTTCATACATGTTTCGATAGGCTAAACGCGAAATCGACTTTGACCGTCGTAGTTCCGATTCGTAATAGGCAAGCTCCCAAGGATCTCTAAAATCAAGGACGTAAGGTATCCCTGTCCGCTGTGAAGTTTTTAGCGCAACAACACCTGATGATACTGGACCTAATGTCGCCCATAAAATATCCGGATGCTTTCTGCCGCAAACCACGCTCGTAGCATTGACGGCAGGACGGATCCAAGGTCTCCGAAGGTCTGGAAGGTAATAATAGGCTTCGGCAGACCGAATAGCTTCTCGGATCCGTGATCGCAATGGAGCATGGTGCTTGGCACGAAGCCCTTCGACTTTTTCAACGGGTGCTCCAGACAGCTCTGATTGAACGCGGCTTCCGCGCCAGGCTTGGAAGGCTTGCCATGGGTCTGTTGCCCGGACACGGATAACATCCGTTTCCTTGGGAACCATCGTGAGAAGTTCAGGGTCATATCTTTCGCATTGGTAAGGATCTGCGGACACCACGGTGGTACTCCATCCTATTTTCGAAAGTTGCCGAACGAATCGGAGCGGTCGGTACACACCAGCACTACCTTCCGGTGGGAAAAAATATGCAATCATAATGACAGATTTCATGACGACTTAATTTTAAATGGCAGGAAAGTTAGCTTTTCTTGTCTGAAGAAGCATGGTCACTTAGGCCCTTATGGCCAAACAGCCTCTTCATCGGTTGGAAAATGATACGACTGAATTGCCGTCCTAATAGCGCCGCAGGGATCAGATTAATTCCTAAAATCCACGGATAAGAAGAGGAGGCTCTCCTCTTGAACATTTGTTGAAAAGCATGCTTTAGACTTTTGACTCCGGCATGGGCTGCATGTTTTCTCTGGTCATTTTCTAATAGGACATATCCGATTTGACAATAGAAATTAGCAAGTGCACTATGCCAAATTTCTGCCGGAGCAAGATAGGAAAACTGCCTCTTATTTTTTTCAAAGACTTTAATCCGGCTTCGTAAAGTCAACTCTGATTGTCTAGATATATTGGATTGGTGAACTCGCCTTTTACACAAAATCCCTGGCAAACATACCAACGTAAATTTGGCAGCCATTCGTAGCCATAAATCTCGGTCTTCTACCGACCAGAGATCCTCATCGAAGAGACCAGTCTCTTCAAAACATGCTTTCTTCACCATGACCGTCGGGGTGGAAATAAAGTTCTCCTGAAGCAACATCAAAAAAGCATTCTGAATCGGACCTTCTTTGATGAGAGAATCTTCAAATATCATCTTGTTTTCAAGAAACGAGCCAGGCAAGACACCTCTTGCATTGAAGTCTTGATGGTCCGAGAACACAAAGGCGATGTCAGGATGACGGTCCATATACTCAAGTTGGCATTCAAGCTTGTGAGGAGTCCAAAGATCATCGGCATCCAAAAAACAAATATACTCGCCTTGAGCGATCGTAATGCCGGTATTTCTGGCTGCGGAAGGGCCACGATTCTCTTGAAAGCGACAATGGATCTGGCCAGCAAAGCCCCTCAAGAAATCTTTCGTCTTATCAGTCGAGCCGTCATCAACAACAATGATTTCGTACGACCTATACGTTTGATCCAATACACTTTGTATTGCCTGCCCAATGAATTGGTCTGCGTTATAGGTTGGAATAATGACACTGACAAGAGGAGATGGTGTATCTCTGCCTGAAATAGTCTTTAGGCCCACTAAAATGGCTTCCTGCTTTTTTCTATCTCTCGAAGCATTTTCTTCGAGATTCCTGGTCACGAAACACCGCCTGGCTGATAAGGATGTCATTTCGGGAAAGATTGGTTAACCGACCAATAACATGCTCGAGACATTCGCTTCGTTCTACCTCCGTCAAAGGACTGACCTTTCACAATGGCATTTTGCCAGGGAATCAAATCTACCTTCTCTGGGAGTTTTCCCAAAAACCCATAAACAAATTCGCGTCCTATGCAAATCTAGTATCTGATGGGTACTCCCAAGCAATGGAACGTTTACTCCCAGTATTCGAAGATAGGGTACCACGGGTTTACCCTTGGGTGAATATGCCAGACATGTAGCTTGAAGCTATTAGCTATTACCACGATCATGTGCCTATAACCATGTTACACCCAACGAAATAGAATATGCGCATAGCCATAAGGAACCCAATAGCTAATCCGCATTCTAGATAAATATTCCGTGAATTCTTCCCCTATTTGTGGGAAGAAAGTTTGGGACACTTTTTATAATATCTGACACTCTCCAGCAATTGAATTCAGAAATTTTCAATTGCCGAATAAATGATCCCCGCCGCAAGCGGACGGGGTATTATGCATGGACTCGCTCACGCGAGTAGTTTTTTACGCCGCAAGCAGCGGGGAATATACCCTCAAGTGATTTAAAATTCATCACCAGAGGCAAATAATTGGAGTTTGTGGCCGCCTTACGCTTCCTTTTTGTGGCATGTATTATTCCCGAGTATCTGATCAGTTAGGACAATCAGGATGCTCCCCCGAACTATTTAGGTCCGCACGAATACATGGCCTGTCGTTTATCTGACGACTGCTTCATTGTACACCCTTGACAGCAAGGAGAACCGCAGAGATTCCAGACATCGAAGGCTCTCATGACGTTGTAACCAAGCAGAGAATCCATGTATGCCCACCTCCAAGAAATGGCACATCGGACTTACTAAAAATCTTTCTCGATGGATCCAACTTAACACAGCCCTCAGAGGAAATTCTTTGAGAAGAGAGCTACCGATTCTTTTCATCAATTCCTGGCATGGGTCACCCCGTAGGTTTTTCTGCCAAGTGGCGGAACAATGCCATTTGTATAATCTGGTGTTTACTAACGAGCAATGGTACTTTTATCTCTTGTGACTAGTCATATGGTAACGACAACACTTATATCATAAATCTCTGAATTCGTGTATCAGGAAATCTTCAAGACCCGCCCACCATTGTATGCTCTTTAATTCATACATATTCATATTTCTCTTCTGTCCCGTTACTTTCATCGTTTTCTATTTAATTGGAGGTCGCGGTTATCATCGACTAGCCTTAGCCTGGTTAGTAGGCGCTTCCCTATTCTTTTACGGATGGTGGAACCCCATATACCTGATCATTATTGTTGGCTCCATTCTATTCAATTATCAGATAGGCTTGTCTCTCGGGAACCATCACCGCACGAAACATTCCACGTTACTGCTAGGAATAGGCATTGCGGCCAATGTAAGCCTTATTGGCTATTTCAAATATGCAAATTTTTTTCTGGACAATATCAACCTTTTATTCGGGTCAGGCTATCACCTGGGAAAAATTATCCTTCCTTTAGGAATCTCGTTTTTTACCTTCCAACAAATCGCCTACCTCATTGATGCCCACAGAGGCGAAACCAAAGAATATAGCTTCCTCCACTACTGCTTGTTTGTCACATTTTTTCCGCAGTTGATTGCAGGACCAATCGTCCATCATAAAGAAATGCTGCCTCAATTTACGCTGGAGGTAATTTCCAAGTTTAAGCTTGGAAATCTTTCTATTGGTTTGACCATATTTGCGTTTGGTTTATTCAAGAAAGTCATTATTGCTGATACTCTAGCCACCTACGCTTCGCCTGTATTTGCTGCAGCTGACCAGGGAGTAACCCTTACATTCTTTGAGGCGTGGTGCGGAGCGTTTGCCTATACCTTTCAGCTTTATTTCGACTTCTCTGGTTATTCCGACATGGCTATTGGGCTTGGACGCATGCTGGGCATTCGTCTACCCTTGAATTTTAATTCCCCTTACAAAGCCGTAAACATTATTGACTTTTGGCAACGATGGCATATCACTCTCTCACGATTCTTGAGGGATTATCTCTATATCCCGCTTGGAGGTAATCGAAAAGGTAGAGTGCGGCAGTATGCCAACCTTGTTGCAACCATGTTACTTGGCGGCTTGTGGCATGGTGCAGGTTGGACCTTTATAGTCTGGGGGGCATTACATGGGGTTTTCTTGGCGACCAATCATGCCTGGCTGCATGTTCGGCATACTTTTCTAGGACTTGACCGAACAAAAGGTACATTGCGCGGGAAACTATCGGCACAACTTCTGACTTTTTTTGTTGTTGTCATATCTTGGGTGGTCTTTAGGTCTGAAAATTTGGAGTCTGCCACAAACATGTGGCAATCAATGGCCGGGCTTCACGGCATCTCATTTCCTAGGTTATTGCAAGACATGGCAATAAAATATCTAGCCTGGATACCACCACATTGGCTTATATTCGATGGGATGTTTCCAAATAACACCGCACCTTGGGCCTATAGGGGTATCCTTGCTTTATTGATTGCGGGGCTTCTGACTTGGTTTATGCCCAATGTCACACAAATCATGGGGAAGACTAATCCAGTTATTCATCATCAACCAGTTCCAACAATGATCGCCTGGAACAATTCCCTCTATTGGGCAACGGGGGTTGGAATAATGCTCGGTCTATCCATTCTTGGCCTAGGCTCAGCCTCAGAGTTTCTGTATTTTCAATTTTGAGCAACAACCAAACTATCGGAAATACTAGAGGTATTCCCGAGCAGGATTAAACCGTGAACGTCTTGGTGCATGTTTAAGCGGCCTTCAGAAATGCAAAAAAACATCAAATACTTGACTGTGCTGATTTGTTGTTCATTCGGGACATGCCTTATTGCCTTTGGCATTAACATATTTTTTGACCCACTGTGGTATATCAATGGCAATCAGCTAGAAGGCCTGAATTACATGTTTAATGAACGGCTCTCCAAAACGAATCAATATGAAAAACGACGTTCAACTCACAACTATAATTGCATAATATTCGGAAGCTCGAGAACCACGCTACTGAATGAATCTCTATTGGATGATCAATATCGGTGCTTCAATTTCTCTTTTTCTGGGGGGCGAATTAAAGAATTTGTGGCATATGCCAATTGGTTAAAAGGCAGGGGCGAGAACCCGAGCTATGTCATTCTAGGCATTGACGACTTTAATTTTGTGCAACTGAGCACAGAACTCAATATCCCTGACTTCATTAAGAACCAGTCCGATCCGCCAAGTATTTTCAATAACTATTTCTCACTTGATGCATTAGATATGTCTTACCGTCTTCTATCCCACTCAGAAAACGACCCTAAAATTTATGATCATACATTCCTAGGAGCTGTGATCCAGGCCCCACCAAAATACCATCCGACTTTATTTGCCTCCCAACAAATACCCTACAAAGATGTGGTGAAGGACTACAAAGATTTGCGAGAAGTATTCCCTGAAGCAATCTTTATTGGATACATCCCACCAGTTTCCTCTTGGATCACGGCATCAAAGCCACAAGAAGAACTTGATTTTTTCCTAAATTCTGTGCACTCAATGTCCAGCTTCTTTCTCGAAATTTACGACTTCTCCATTCCAAGCGCAGTGACCAGTGACCCTGAAAATACCTATGATGGAAGTCACTACTTTCCTTTTATTCAAAAAGAAATTGTGAAACGTATCAATGGGGAATCAGGAGGCTTTGGTCTTTCGGTTAAGACTTTATCGCGGCAAACTTACGTTGAAACGTATCGCACCAAAGTTCGGGAGTTTCGGAAAGTTTTTAATTAGTTCGTGAATCTTGTTTAGCATCAGCTACTTCAAAGGTGCAACATGTATTCAATGAAACCCCAAATCAAACGTATCTATTGATATTCTAAGCTTTCCATCTCATCAATTTATCCTTGTCAGGTATTCCTGGATCACCTTGATAATATTTTGCTTATCATACAACTGTATTGTTCTTGCGCGAGCCGCACTCCCCAAATGCTCGCACAGAGAGATGTCTTTTAGGAGCTGTAAGCAGGCTTCAGCAAACGACTCGGCATCATTACGCAACATTAGTTCTTGGCCATCCCGCATATCCAGCCCTTCAGCTCCAAGACTAGTAGAAACAATCGGCTTACCGTATGCAGCTGCTTCAATGATTTTCACTCTCGTGCCGGCTCCGGTTAAGATTGGCGCACAAACTATCTTGGCCTTACCATATAATTCCTCTAAATCCTCTACAAAACCTGGAAACTCTATTCCATTATTACCTACACCATAGCCACGAATCCTTTCTGGGTTAGCTCCAGCAATAATCAATTTGGCCGTAGGAATTTCCTTATGAACCTTCGGCCAAATTTCCTCAATGAGGAATTCTACAGCTTCAATATTTGGGCGATAGGTATAGGACCCAATGAATAATATCGTCGAATCCACTGTAAGCATTTGTTGTCGAGGGATAGAAACGGCATTAGGAACAGTCGCGATTTTCTTAATGCCCCACTTAGCCAAATACGTTTTATCCAACTCAGAGCAAATAAATGTTTTCTGAGCCAAGCATGTCGCACGGCGTTCACCGATCATGAGAGCAGGAACACGAGAGTAAGACAAAAGCTTTGTGCGCCATTTCGGGATCTTGCTCGTGCTACGAAAAATGGCCACATGCTCAATATCATCCATATTGAAAAAAACTGGAGGGAGGCTTTTCTTTGTGAGTAAAAGCGGGCACATTGCCTGAAGTTTATCAACAAAGATTGCGTCCGGCTGAAAGCTCAAACAGTCCTCAAAGACTTGTACTTGTTTGGCACCACTCGTTTCCAAATACCCCGGTTGCTTAAGAAAACTCATGCTGTGTCCAACATATTGAACAAATTTTCCTGAAAAAGTTTTTTCTTCCTGAAATTTTTCAGACGGAAATAGAAGCAAGTTTAGGTCAATGTTCCAATGCTCTAAAAATGAATGTTTCACCTGGGCGACAAGGGACGGAGAAACTTGAAGATCAGAAGAAACGTAGAACAACATATCAACGCTTGCAATTTCTTTGATTCCTTCAAGAAACATGCGTAGACGCTGATAGACACCATGAACTTTTGTACGAAAATCACTAGGTACGTTTTTGGAAACAACTAAAACTTTCATTCTATTTCAGAATCCACCCATCTTAAGATTAAACCCACTCCAGAGGGATGCCCCAATTACCTCTAGCGGAAACCAAGTAGCAGGTCCTAGCCCATTTTTTGAAAAATTTTGCAAACCTTAGTAGGAAAATAACAAATGGTAGGTTTTCAGGATGACCGAGGAATAGCATTTCCAGGGTCATATTTCCAGCCAATTGTACAACATAGATTAACCAGCCCTGACATTCCCTTTAAGATAAAAAAACACAACAAAATGAGCAAATCGGCCCAATGGAAAGGTCCTCAATGTTCTTTTAGAGTTAAATGACCACAATAGGGGCCTTGGCACCATAGTTTGATAATGAAAATCCACTAAGTTTTCGAGGTGTCTCCCCCACGACAGACCATTAAGTAAGTAAGACTGCACCAGCCTACAATTTATTTGGGAGCTGCTTCAAAAATGAGCATTCGCGTTTGAGCTGGATGATTCCAATCACCATGATAATGAACAGTCCAAGGCAATCTCGAAATGGCATGTTGAAAGTCTTCGAAATAATAGTGAAACGGATCCCGGTGTGAATAGGAAATGAGGCCATCCTGTTTATACCGAAGTGACTCCTCTAGGCTTTGTCCTGCTTTTGCTTCAATGAATGTCGCAAAGAACTTCCCTCCTGGCTTCATGACTGGTGCAAGACGAGTTAAGCATCGCCGTATCCTATTAAAATTTAAATGAGTAAAGACGGATTGAGCGAGTACAAAGTCAAAGGTTGTATCCAGCGAAGGAAACTCGAAATCTTTTAGGCATGCCAGCTGCTGATGAGGTTGTCGGCTTTGCAAATTGGCTTGGGCTAGTTCAATTTCCCAACCAGCATCAATCAAACCCTGATTATTATCTATTCCCCAGTAATTTCCAGGATCTAAATAGGGAATAAAATGTAATCCGCCTCTAAGCGAACCACAACCAATATCCAAAAATTGATGAGTTCGGTCTAACCCCTGTTCCACAAGGAATTGAAACTGTAGCTTTCCCATTTCCTCCCATAGACCGCCAATGGAATCTCGGTGTCGGCCCTCGGCAACTGCCCCTGCCAATTCCACTTCATAATTTCCACCCGCATCTGAGACAATTGAACGTAAATAGTCTCGTTCCTCGATGAGCCGCTTAATTGGTGGAAGGTTTCTGAAGAATGATTTTAACATACGGTCAAATTCTCCCTCATTGAAGTAACACCCAAGGTTTATTCATTCTCATCTTTGAATAGCATACGCAAAAACACAATCCCTCCTTGCTGAACAAGAAACGTGCTGACGGAGAAAGACGACGTCAATAACACGATTCACAATATCTTGAGTATCTCCTGACGAAACTGAATGAGGATCCCGCTTTTGCAGGCAAAGAATCAATCATCTATGCAGCAGGATTGGACACAAAGACCAGGTTGATACTCACTAAGTATAGTCTTCAGCAATCATTGTTGTTATTGCGACATCCCTCTTTGACCTTCTCATCAGACTGAACAAATACTGTAGAAACCAGTTGTGCTTCGCGGTAATAGGCCAAAGGGGAAGGATGCCCATCGCCTTCTATGATCATGTCTGCTGCCTTATAATTAATGACATCAGAAGCCTTTAGAACTTTTAATCCCTCTTGTCTCAAGCGCTGAATAACTTTTTCTGAAGTGAATCCACCGTAATGCTCAGGTTGATCTGGGGAAGGAAAAAAAAGGACAGTCAAAGGAACCCCATATTGTTCCTGAAGAAGAGACGATGATTTAACAATGATGTCGATATACAAATCAATGTCTCGAGATGAAATCCTCTGTGTCCGTTGGTACAACCAGACAAACAAAGAACTCTGCTTCAAATATTTTTCAAATTCCAGACGGGATTCTGATTTAAATGGACCGCCATACTCAATGTGCCCTGTGCTTACCCTCTGATATCTTGGACCTGTCTGATCCCAAGATGAGTAGCCTAACACTCGCTGCGTATGCCATATAGCTGTCTTGAAGACCGCACCTCGAAGCGGACCCTTGACTATATCCTTCAACATTTCGACTTCAAGCAAACGAAGCATTTGATGCGGTCCCCAACCAGACCACCCAAGATTCACGACATTGTAGCGATGGCCTAACCGTTGAGAAACATAATAGGGAAGGGTCTCGTCATCGTTAACCAACTCTCCAAGCATGTTGGACCCTCCAAAAAAAACGATAGAATCGCCATTCTGGCTTGTTCCTGGCGTGACCCGAAATCCATGCTCGTCGAGCGAATATGTGCCCTCGTGTACATCATTCCCTTCTCTCTGCAACTTAAACGTACAGGCAACCGGACCTGGGACACCCCGATATCCTAGTTCCCGATCTCCTTTACTTATTTTTTTTTGTTTGCCACAAAAAAAGGTTTTTTGTGCTGTAGCTAACTGAGGAGAAAATCTCTTATTGATCAAGAATCCATACTCTATGATGAATAACAGCAACGAAAACGAAAGGCAGATAAGAGCGAGGACTCTTAACCCATTATGTCTTAGAAAGACCACCAAAATTCCGAAAGTAAAAACGAGAGCAATTAAAAATAAATGGAACCCATTTGCCCACCATCGGACAGCCCAATAGAAAAGGAATAAAAAGATACAACCGCCGCCCCATTTACTAATTGTGGAAAGAGAAGGAAAAATCATGGAAGATGAAAATTGGCACCTTCAAAAATTCCAGCATTCGTACCAACGGTAGCCATTGAATGCCAAATGAGATCTACACTAAACTAAAGAATAAATGATCCCCGCCGCAAGCGGACGGGGTATTATGCATGGACTCACTCACGCGAGTAGTTTTTTACGCCGCAAGCAGCGGGGAATATACCCTCAAGTGATTTAAAGGACAATGAAATATCATCGTTAGTTCACTTTCCTCAACCATAGACTTGAATTGCCCAGAGTCACGGGTGAAGTCGGTGTGTTTAATACCCTTGGCATTGCTTTACTCAAAAGGTCCGCATGGCGATTTGCCATGAAGGAATTAAAATACACTATTTCAAAATTCACATTGTCCTGTAAGAATGCTCGTAAAAAATAGGCTTCATTCCATGCCCGACCTTCGTCTACCCACTGTTTTGGATACTCAAAGGGCCAAGGGATATCGTGAAAATGCACAATGACACCCTTTTGCAGGCGAGGCAAGATTTGAAAAATAATATGCACGACATCGCTATCGATCTTTGCCACATGACTCGAATCCACAAATAAAATGTCATTCGCTTCAAGAGATGTGAAAACCCTATCTTCCACTTCTTGAACCCGCTTGACTTCAATCCTGGATTTTTGCCTGTCATCAGAAGAGAGCAACCCAAACAATCGATCAGGAAAAGGTTCAATAAAGGTAAATTCAAGACGCTTGTCCAAAAACAAATCATTAATATCCAACATGGCGGCTGAGGAAAAACCAGAACCAACCTCCACAACGCGTTTTGGTTGAAAGTACCGTAAAAATGAGTACAAGATTATTCCATCACCATAGCTGAAAAATTTGTTATCGAGAAAATAGCGAACACTTGCTGATTTGTGATCCTGAAATGGAACTTCTTTATAGATGCGAGAGAAGCTTTCCACCAATTGAATCTGAGATTCCACATTAAGATTGATAGCCAGAAGATCTTGGGGATTTTCATTAAAAATACGGTTGGCATTCGAATGCACGTCTGGCAAATCAGGGAGAGGAGAATAAAAATGGCCCGGAGGAGCAAATTGAAGAAACTCCAAATTTTCCGATTCAAGGAGAGATCGTACAAAATCCTTTTTCCAACGGAGTGCTTTTAAAAACTTAATATTTCGCCAAAAATCTTGAATAAACGTCATTATGGGATTATCACAAAATTATTTGATTTGTAGCTAACATGTATTCTTTGAAAGATTGATCAGTCCGCATCGAATAAGACAGTGGCCAAATAATAAATCCTCACTATTCGAGAGAAAGCGTTAAAAAGTCCATGATGAAATTGTCAGTATAAGTTGATCACACATGTGACATTCTAGTAGTTTCTAGGTGATACACATTTTTTTATGCCACGAAGGATTTTCCAAAATACCGAAGGGAAAATATACCTCTCTGGTGGATAGCTATAGTAAAACAATCGGTAGATCATCAAAAAAGTTAACAACCGTTTCGTCCTTGAGTGAATAGAATTCGCACGATGGTAGTTCATCTGAGAAAAAAATACCGCTCCTTTTCTCTTCACGTCCTCGTCATTATCCGTCGCCATGTACATTTGCTCTAACAAGGCATGATAATCAAGGCACCAATCCTTGAGTGTGACAGAAAAGGTTATTTCTTCAGAATGTTGCCTAAAACTCGCTTTGACATCTTCAATATCTTTTCGCCCATACTTGTGGGCCATCTGAGCAATGGCCACCCCGTCGCTAACATGATGCCGCTTCGAGTGAAAGCCTCCATCGTCTCGGATTCCCTTGGTCTGAAATAGACTATTGCAGAGATACCAGGAGGTCTTATTTTCAAACCATGCCAAAAAAAAATCACTTAGCGAGGGGCCCTCAACGACGTTTTTTTGCGTTTGGAGAACAAGCCCTTTGGCATCAATTACTCGAACACCTGTTCTAATCACCCCTATATTCGGTGAGCCTTGTTCTGCTTTCATGCAACTTTCAATAAAATCATGGTCAATGACATCATCGTCATGAAGTTGTAAAAAATACTCCCCTTTTGCTTCCTTGAGGCAAAAGTTGGAATTTTGTAGAGGCTTCAGAGGTACATTCTGCTTTACATATTTGATTCGTGGGTCACCGTATTCCTGGACAAGTGCTTCGGTATGATCAGAAGAACAATTATCGGAAACAATTATTTCAAGAGTGTCGTAAGTTTGAGCCAACGCACTCTCAATGGCCTGAGGCAAAAAACTCTTTGCTCTATTATAGGTGGGAATTCCAATTGTGACTAATTTTGACAAGTTATCTTGATCTCTCTCTTCTATACTTTCAATTAAATTACATTCCCTCTTTAATATTCAGAGGCGCAGACAAAGAGAAACTTACCCTATTTTCTTTAATGGTTTTTGAGGCAGAGAGGAGCAAAAGTTAGTCGACACATTATTTGCAACACAGAACTATTGGCAATGAATCCTAAATAATTACAATACCCGCACTTTCCTATTATGGCAAAAATCTATCCAACCCATCATTATCGCCAATTAGAAATACTCATATTAATCACAAGTCACGTTTTTATCCGCCCTGGTCTTGTCTCTTGAGACTGTTTCCCTACCCGGCTAATTTTGTCATCTCGTGTTCACCGTATTGAGTCAGCAGCACAGATTAGGAACAGTATAAGTATAGATAATGTATCCTTTTGGCACATCATTGAACCAATTGCTTTTCAGTCCTCATTCAGTCGTCAATTTCCACAAAGAAGAGAGGAGGCTATCGAGTTTGTGGCGATGGGCAAACCCAAGATTCGGAGCTTTCTTAGGGAGGGATAGGCGATGGGGGCAGGATTTCAAATTTAATGTTTTTTCAATCGAAGGTATCAAAGAAATGCTTGAATCGAAAGCATAACGGTATTAGCATTGAATCGAAAAATTGTCTGATTTGCAAACCTCCTCTCGAAAATATAGGCAAATTTAAAACCTAGCCATTTCACGGTACGGTACTCTAGTTCTGTCCTCAAACGATATCGGTTATCACTTCTCCCTCCCTCAAAATCACTATTTGTGTAGAGAACCGATCCATTGATAAAGAGCCGAGTGTTAAAAGTCTGGCTCACTCTCAACCCGACACCGGTTTGCGTAAACGTCGAGGTATTAAAAACCGCTGCCTGCTGGATTAATCGAAAAGGCCGAAAAACGAAAGATAACCGAGACGTAGGCCTCCACCTCAAATTTCCACTAATAAAAAGTGCCTTCTGCTGCTTCCCTCCAATGCTTAACCCCATTCTGAGGAGCTCCTGGATTTTTAAAGTTTCACCTTCAGGAGCCCGGTCAAAGTTTAGAATATTATACCCAACATTCAATTCTCCAGATAACTGTCGGCTAGGCGCTATTCTGAACCCCGTAAACACCCCGTATGTGAAACTATCCAACTGGTTATTCCTGTCATAATTCTGATCTGATATAAACCCTCCAAGAAGAGCAGAGGTTGTCACACTGGTTGGGATAAATATGGTCAAATTAGCTGCCGCATTGTTCCGGTCCCGTGGCCTATCTTGTCCATTGTTTCGAAAACTTAACTGGGTGTAGCGCACCCCTCCGCGAATCCCAAGGTTGGTCCCAACCAATTGGGCTGTGGATCGAAACGTATTCGAATTCCACTTCGTTATATCCGGTTGCTGACTATCGACTTCCGATCCTCTAGCATCAAAACCCCCGACAACATTGGCGTCCACATCTACCCTTAACCCTCCAGGATAATCCAAGGTGAGGTGCCCTACCCCATTTTGAGTGAACGAATTGTTCCCAGAAAATTTTGAGTAGAGGAACTGAGCCGCGCGATAATCTAGTAAAAAAGAGTGCTTTCCGCCAAATGGTAGAGAGGCTTGAATTCCTGGGGCTATGGTCGTCAGAAAGTCACTTTCCTCGTTCCTATTGGTCCGAAAGACATTGTCCGTCCACACTTCTGCTACTCCTAAAAAGGGATGGAGCTGTACCGGACCAACTCTTACACCATCCCCTGGAAGAAATTCACGATATCTCTGAGCAATAAGAACAGGGTTACTGCTTCCGGTAAAGCTGAATGTACCCGTATCGCTAAAGGATTGCGCCCACCCTTTTAGTGGCAGAAGGATTTCACCACCAACAATCAATAGGAGTAAAAGGCCGCACGGAATCTTTAGGTGTGCTCTTTTTGCAGCAAGAAGGAAATGAGTCACAATGGGCTCTATACGTCTATTAAATATTAAAGGCAATATAAAACTCTTATCAGTTTCCTAGCATGTTAAAAATAAGAGAAGGATGTTTTAGAAAGGGATGGCTTATCCCACGATAGACCACCAGATTAGGGCCCAAGTACATAAAAACACATTCTTTCAGGTACAACAACCTACGCTAGCACTTTTTCTTCACAGAATTTTCCTACGCAAAAGCACGAGAATACATTATGGATTATGCCATCTGGCTCCATCCGCAGACTGGTCACTACCTTGATGTGTGATCTTGATCGTATCACCATCTTTTACGGTAGCATCTAAAGTTGAAATCTTTTGATTAATCGTCAACATTAATTCAGCGGATTCCAGAAACGGCATGAGTCCTTGAAAGTGGGCTTGATGATCTTCAAATAGTTGGCGAAGCGAAACTGATTGTTCTAAAGAAATTTCTACTTCGGGATCTTCCACCGCTTCCCGTATTTCATGCCCAAACATTAACACCTTAAGCATATTTCATACCTTACTCTCTGAAAGTCTTCGTAGCTTCTTTGATTTTTCTGATAGGTCTCAAAAAAAAAGCCACGTCTAGTTATAGCACTAGAATGTATTAATGTGGAAAAATTTTGTCGGAGATGTGGCATTTTCCACCTTAGATTTAAGGCTCCTCCAGCACAACGACTGACACAATTCTTGGCAAAAGGCCCTGCTTGTTCTCCTCTTCAAATGAAATTCCTAGAAAGTCTCATGTACCTGCAATCATATCACTCAGAGGCGCAAAAAAAAGTTCGAATGACACGTGCGGGGAAGAACGGCGAGATGACCAAGCAGAAGCGCCTGAAATAGAGTAATTCGAGTGTGCTATGCGGAAAGATCCGCAACACGAGGTTCCTCTTGGCTATCCTGAGAATCAAAGGGCAACTCCAAAGAGAGCGATTCAGAATCTCCTAAATCTTTCAGCTCTTTTAACGGTGGAAGATCGCGTAGATCGCGTAGTCCAAAACGCTGTAAAAATTGCTTGCCAGTTCCATACAAAATTGGCCGTCCTGGGACTTCTTGCCGCCCAACGATTCGAATCATTTTTTGATCCAAGAGAGTTCGTAAAACCCCCGACGTTTCCACCCCTCGAATTTTTTCAATTTCACCCCGTGTAATGGGTTGCTTATAGCCAACAATCGCTAAAGCCTCTAAAGCTGAGCGCGAGAGTTTCGCGGTGGAGATTTTAGTTTTAGAAAGACGCTTGATGGCGTCGCTCTGTTCGGGGCGTGTGGCCAGCACAAATCCGCCAGCGACTTCCGTGATGCGCAGGCCTCGACCAGCCTGATTATATTCTTCTTGAAGCATATACATCGTAGTCCTGAGCGTCGATTTTGGGACTCCTTCTAGCACCGATGCGAGCTTCTCTATCGTGAGCGGATCATGGGAAACAAATAATACGGCTTCAAATGTCGCTTTGATATCGTCTAAATCCCACTGAATATCGTCGTGCGAAGCCTCTTCTTCCATATGCTCACTAATTTCATCCCCATTCACGACGAGTTCTGGTAAATCTTGGGTTTCCGACAATTCCACGTCAACAACTTCTGAGGAGAGATGGCCATTCGTTTCTACAGGTGTCATCATAAATCCCCCTCTATAGACTCGATCGATATATCACAGAACACAAGAGCCAACATCTTCTACACATCCTCCGGCAAAACCGGACCTGGAGCATTGTCTTCAGCTGCGGGCACAAATCGACGAGTCACATGAATCTCGCCAAACCATTTCTCTTGAAAGAGCCGAACCAAATTCATCCGGACGAGTTCCAATAACCCTAAAAACGTCACGATAATTATTGGGCGCGACCACTGTTTTTCAAAAAGGTCCGCGAAGGGTATGGCCGCTTCGGTTTCCAATCGTTCCATGACCACTTGAATCCGTTCCTCAACAGTCCAATTTTCTCGTGAAACCTCGACGTACGTATCTGCAGGCGCCTGATCAAGCACACCCTGTAGTGCACTCAGCAGATCAAATAATTGTAAATCTTCCGTCCAGACATCCTCTTCTTCCTCAGATGCCTTGGGGACTGGAAGCGGATCACGAGTGAAGGAAGCCTGCCAAAGTTGTTCGCGGACGACTAAGCTCCCTGCCGCGTCTTTAAAACGTTCATACTCGATAAGTTGCCGCACCAATTCACTACGAGGATCAATCACCTCTTCATCTTCAGCCTCGATTGTCGCTTCCTTAGGGAGCAACGTCCGAGACTTGATATACAGCAGCGTAGACGCCATCACTAAAAACTCTCCAGCCAAAGACAAATTCAGCGTCTTCATCAAAGAGAGATATTCCAAATACTGGCGAGCAATCAACGCAATGGGAATATCGTAGATATTAACCTTTTGCTTTCGAATCAGATGAAGCAGGAGGTCCATGGGACCAGTAAAAGCCTCAAGCTTGACCTCATATGCCTGTTCATCATCAAGATCGGAAATATCCTGAAAATCGAGGGAAGGGGCAGAATCCAATCACAAGCCTTTCTGCAAAAACCAAGAGAGCGGAAGATAAAACTGGTATACCATCTTTTGTGGGAAGCTGCAATCCCCTATCAAAATATAGTGGTTCAGGCTGAATGACCTGGTGTTTTCCTCTTAGATACCCACAGGTAGATGGCCACTAACATGAGCAACCCGCCCAAGAGTAACCATTGAGATTGTTGACTGGGCTTCCGTCCAGAAACAGAGACATCCACAGAAATATTACTCGCCGTAAAATCTGGGGCGACGGCAAACTCCGCATTTGAGAAATTATGCTCACCCTCAAAGCTGGAATTGGAAAAATCGAGCACATTTCGAATGTGCGCATCACGAAAAGACACCTGTTGTTTAAATTCACTGAAACGAAAATACACCTCCCTCTCGGTCTTGATCCCTGAAAAATCGGCAGGACCACGAAAAACAGATCCAGAAAACCCAGTGCCACTCATAAAATTTGCCCTCGAAAAGTCGGCCGCTTCCTGGAACTCCACTTCCAAAAATTCCGCCACGCCTTGAAACTGCACGTCAGCAAAGGTCACTGGCGCTCGAAAGATCGCTTTATGAAATCGTGAATGGGTACCAAAATTGGTGTGTGAAAAATCAACACTGCCTTCAAATTGCACCCCAATAAAAAATCCTTCATTCTCCACAGTGACGTCCGTGAACACGACGGGCTTTGCAAACAGAATTTTCGAAAAATCCAGTGACTGCAAAAACGTGGAGCCAGCAATATTCACTTCGCCCAATATTACCAAGACATCGTTGAGCAAATTGGTTGCGAGATTTTTTTCAAATTGGCTGTCGCGAATGGTGATGGAACCCGGAATCACGCGAACCATAGCCAAGCCTTGTTGCTGAAGGCGCTCTTGAATCGCGGCAGGAAGATCAGGAAGATCGGCAACAGCCTGCAAAGGCAATTGATCGAACATCACATCATCAACGACCAATGCGCCTTGAAAATCAAGATTTTTCCCAGTTTTCACGGCCTCCAACACGTCAATCCCTTTCACGGCCCGTTCACGCTGATCTGAGGTAAAACACAAACCTTCAAGATGAACCCACAGTGTGTCGACGGCATCAGTCGGTGGATCTAGGGCACGGCAAGCCCCGGCCGTCTCAATCATGCCACCTGTCAGACACAGAAACACCACACAAAGCATGAACAAGAGCTGATGACTATCAGGTCGTTCGTTCAAGATGAACCCCATAGAATTTCGCGTTTGAACACCAGATCACGGACTGTTGAATATTTCTCAAAGATAGCTCGTAAACACTGCAGGAGATTGCGTTTGCCAGCAGCTGACGGGAATGGTCAAGAAAGTCATCCAGCAAGGCCACAGCCCATCCCGACCTTCGTAGCTCACTTTGGCGGAGTAGGCTTGACGCGTGGAGCGTACTTTCAGTACGTGAGCACGACCAAATGGCGACCTGCCTGCGCGAAGCCGCTTCGGCCGGCACGGAACCGCTGGCTTGTCGGCCGTAGCTGTAGCGAAGGCTGGTGGATTTATTCAACATTCCCGATCAAGAAAAGCAAAATTGAGGAGAACCATAGTAAGGCTCGTTCTACGAAACATCGGCTGTAGAAGAACCCGGATAGACCTTGGCCTCACGGAATAGAAAAAGACGAGGCTAGGATATTGGAGGAGCGGTTTCGGTTGAGGCAGCCCCGTTTCCGTCAGCAGGTGTGGCTGTCGGAATCTCAGGAGACTTCGGCGCCTCCTCTTTCTTGGCGTTCGGATCAGTTTCAGGCGGTGTGGAAACACTGGGTTCAGGAGGTTTGGAAATATCCTTGAAGGCTAAATAAAAATCTTGGTGATCATAGTCAGCGTGCGCCAAAGACTGTTCAACTTCTTGAAGAGTTTTCGGGGGAGGCACGACTACCTTATCGCCTTCTTGCCAATTAGCTGGTGTTGCACAGGAAAAGCGTTGCGTCGTCTGCAAAGCTGTCACTAGTCGTAGAATTTCGTCCACATTCCGCCCAGCATTCAAGGGGTAGTACACCAACGCTCGAATCACACGTTTGGGATCAATGATAAACACAGCACGCACCGTCGCCGTAGAACTCGCATTGGGATGAATCATCCCATAGAGTTTCGCGATCTTCATATCCGAATCCGCAATCATCGGAAACGGAATACTCACATTCATTTTGTCTTGAATATTCCGCACCCACGCTAAATGCGCATGAATACTATCCACGCTCAGGCCAATTAGCTTCACTTGCCGCTTGCGAAAACTTTCATTTTCACGGGCAAATGCGATCAGTTCCGTGGTACACACAGGAGTAAAATCCGCAGGGTGTGAAAAGAGCACAACCCAATGTTGCTCTTGCCAAACACTAAAATTAAAATCAGTCTGTTGCGTGGTCACAGCTGAAAAATCTGGCGCAGGGTCACCAATGCGAGGCAGTCCGTATTCTTCCGACATGAATTCTCCTTCTAACAGTATCGAAACGGCTTAGAGTTCCTGTTTACTTGTAACAGGAAATCCCACACGGGACAAGAACACGCCAAGGACAGCACGGGAGCGAGAGGAGGTCAAAACAAGAAAAGGCAAGATAAAATCTAAGACGGCCGCCGTTTACCAGGAACGTGGGCCTTCATCTTCATCATCCCGGTTGTTCCCTTCTGGCTCTCGGATAAATTTCCCTGGGCCGAGTTCCTCAGCTAAATCTTCGGTCAAATCTAAGTCTTCGTCGGCCTCATCGGCCTCATCGGCCAAATCTTCGGAAAAATCATCGTCAGCGAAGTCATCGTCCAGGTCAGCTACATCGATATCATCTGAGGCATCCGTAAGTTCCGAGGTTAACGTCTCGAGCGTCATACCTCTCCCAGCTTCCACTTCAACGTCCAATTCAGCATCAATGTCATTCGGCAACACGGCCTCCGACCGATCAACATCACCTTTAGACGATGATTTCTTGCCTTGAGGAGTAGGAACCAACTCTATAGTCTTCTCTGAGTCTTGTTTTGTGGCCTTTTTTGTAACAGCCTTCTTGGTGGATGAGGCAACGTTCTTCGCTGTACTCACGGCCTTTTTCCCTTGACCAAGAGCTTTGGATCCCTGAGCAACCTTGGCACCCTTCACGTTCTTTGTAGGTCCAGTCGCAGAGGTCTTCTGACTCTTGGTTGTCGACTTAGCTGTAGTTCGAGTGCTGGACACTGCAGTCTTTTTAGCCGGATTGGAATTTTTGGTACTCACTGCTGGTTTTGGCTTCTTTGTTACGGTTGTCAATGTTTTCGCTTTACCTTTCGGCGCCTTTGTAGGCTTCACCTTCGATCGTAAGGAAGCCTTTGGTGTCGCTCCCTTGGACTTCGGTTTAGATTTCGTCACAACCTTGGCCTTCTGAGGTTTCGGTTTTGGCTTAACCTTTTTGGACAGGACTTTTGTGGCTTTCACGGGTTTCTTCGACACAGCCTTAGGCTTCGATGTCACTTTCTTCTGCGACTTGGGCTTGGCCTTTGACTTGGGCTTAGCCTTAACAGCCATGTGTCACCCTCCTGCTAGTATGATCGACAACCGACCCGCATGGAACGGATCGCCTCTTCAATGGACCCCATCTACCATGGAGAGGGCCTTGCAATCAACAAAAGATGCAAAGAAAAAATAATCTTGGACATTTTCCCAACTTCCGACCATCCATAATCCCTGCTAAAATACGGTCGCCAATTGAGATAATTAACACCTCCCTTGGCACCAATCAACACATTTTCAAATATCTGACAATTAAATCAACAGAATTTAAGTAACACGAGCCTTCCCTGTTGCCATTTTTCATGACGCTCACACCTCCCCATTCAAACCAACCGACTCGTATCCGGTGGAGAATTCTCTTTCTCCTGCTTCTCATCAGCATCGTCACCTATATCGACCGCGTCAACATCTCTGTCACCGCCAGACACATGATGCCCGCGTTAGGACTCAGCGATCTGCAAATGGGACAAATCTTTTCAGCATTCGTTTTTGGTTATGCGCTCTTTCAAGTTCCGGGAGGATGGATGGGGGATCGATGGGGACCTCGGCGAGTCTTAACCTTCGCCGTCATCTGGTGGTCGATCTTCACAGCACTCACAGCTCTTGCGCCAACCCTTCCCCTAGTCAATCTTATCGGCATTATGGGCTCGCTTGCGGTCGTGAGATTTCTCATTGGCATTGGAGAAGCCGCCGCTCTTCCCAATTTCAACCGATCAATTGCAAACTGGCATCCACCACAAGAACGAGGCTTAGGTATTGGCATCACAATCGGCGGTATCGGCATCGGCTCAGCCCTCACACCGCCCGTCACCGCCTGGATCATGGTGAACTATGGCTGGCAAACAGCGTTCTATGCTGCCGGACTGCTCGGCCTTGTGATTGCGCTTCTGTGGTATTGGTATGCTACAGACCTTCCCCGTCAGCATCCACATGTCAACGAAGCCGAAGTCTCCATCATCGAAGGACAGGACCAAGGCGAGGACAATATTCAAAAACCAGAACGTGTCCCCTGGAAAGCCATCCTCACCACACCAACCGTCTGGTGGCTCACGATCAGTTACACATGTTTGGGATACGTGGCCTACATCTACATGTCTTGGTTCTATCTCTATCTGGTCAATGTCCGAGGCTTCGCCATCCTTCAAGGTGCCTTCTTTGCCTCGGCTCCATTCATCGCCATGACCATCTTTTGTCCATTGGGAGGTTGGGTCACCGATAGGCTATCAGAAAAATACGGTATCAATTGGGGAAGAGCGAGCGTAGGCGGAACAGGAATGATCATGGCGGCGCTCTTCATCATCATCGGCGCTAACGTCGAAGCGCCTTATGTGGCCATCGGATTTTTGTCATTAGGGGCAGGTTGGCTCTACTTCACGGTTGGCCCTTTTTGGTCTGCGACAACCGATCTTTCCAAACCATATGCCGGCACACTCTCCGGCCTCATGAACACCGGCGCCAATTTAGGCGGCACACTTTCCCCAACACTGACACCCTGGATCGCCGACACATACGGCTGGCCCGTCGCTCTCGGCCTCGCCGCCATCATTGCGCTAATAGGCGGAATGTGTTGGTTCTTCATTCGTCCTGGTCTTGGGTTAAAGCCTATATAGCTTGAGTGCAGTCTTCCTTGTTGAGTTCATCAATACAATTTCATAGAGCCATGTTAAGCTAAACCCATGAGTCCAACAGTTCTCAAGATTCGTGGATTTCGGTTTTTCTTCTTTTCTCGCGAAGAAGAACGAATGCATATTCATGTGCATTGTGGAGATGGGGAAGCCAAGTTTTGGCTTGAACCTGAGATTCAATTAGCACACAATTATTCATTATCAGGTTCACATCTTCGAGAAATTGAGCAACTGATAAAGGAGCACCACCATGAATTCACCAACGCCTGGAAAAACCACTTCGGAACTTGAAGTAACAAATATTTCCTCCCACGGAATTTGGTTATTCACGAATGGGGAAGAATTGTTCCTTTCATACCAAGACTTTCCTTGGTTCAAGGAAGCTCCAGTCGGAAAGATTCTTCATGTCGAAGAACCTTCACCAGGACATTATTTTTGGCCAGATCTGGATATTGATCTAGGAAGAGACACCATCAAACATCCCGGACAGTTCCCTCTCAAAGCAAAAAGCAGCATCTAACGGTCGCCATTCTTGATGGCATTTTCCTATACCAATTTTCCCAGCAGAAAATGGAAGTCACCTGATTTCCTCAAATTCGTCGCCTCCTCCAACCTATTTTTTCGGCTGCCCCGTCGCCCTCGGCCTCGCCGCCATCATTGCGCTAATAGGCGGAATGTGTTGGTTCTTCATTCGCCCAGGTCTCGGGCTGAAACATGAATAAAGAAACTTCCTCCAGATTGTTCCTTTGCATGATAAGCTGAGCTTCGGCTTTGGAACAGAAGAAGCATCTTCAGTGACAGATCCACGTAGTTGAGATTACCACGGACGGACAGTCCATCTTAGTGAGAAAGGAGGGATACCATGGGAGATAAAGGCGGAAAAAAGGATAAAGACAAAGCGCAAAAACAAAAAACCGAGCAACAGAAAAAAAAGGACAAGAAGAAATAGCCGAGATCCTTTCTTCGATGGAAGTGGCGGGCTTCGCCTAGGCGAAGCCCGCACTTTCTGTGTCGCTCCAATTCCAGTTTAAGACAGCATCAGAAAAATCTTGAAAAGCACGCCTTGTTTAGAAATCCCACCGCCTAATGAACATCATAGCCGATCTAGGCGACACTCTTTCACCAACGTTAACACCCTGGATCACAGACACATACGGCTGGCCCCGTCGCAGTCGGCCTCGCCGCATGTATTGCATTTATTGTCGGTTATGCTGGCTTATGATCCGACCAGAGCTTGGGTTAAAAACGTAATAAATTTGACAAAAATCCCATCGATGATTATTCGAAAAGGAAATCAGGATGCGGCATCTTAGTCAGATCAGTTTAATTATTTTCATATGGCTTACATGCGAATCTTCAGCACCACATGATCCCCAAAGAGTTGAATCACACTATGCATGCCAGTGACGACATAGTTTATCACTACACATCGCACGACGCGGCGGCGAGCATTGTGCACAACGAAGAAATATGGCTATCGAATATCCTGTATCTCAACGACGGAAAAGAGTTCTGGGGAACATTCGACCGTGTCCGCCACTACATTCAACAGCGTATTGATGCAAAGGACCCAGTTGATCCTGCGATTATTGAAGCAATTAAGCAGTTCATCAATCGCCGGCCAGGAACAAGTATCTGTGTAATATGTTTTTCTGCACATTCCAACGACGTAGCACAGTGGGAACGGTATGCTTCAAATGGCGGAGGGGTTGCACTTGGTTTTGGAAGGCCAAGTTGCTTGTCGCCTCTGATGCCCACAAATATCTATTCGCTGACCTGGTTCTGTATGACGATGCTGAAATAACAAAAAAGATCGACGGTATTGTGCGCGCGGTTGAAGATGCCAATCGATCGGGCCTTCGTGAGAATGCAGTCAATCGCCTCATTCGTTTGGCAGCATTCGCCAAAGATCGATCATTCGAGTCAGAGAAGGAGTTTCGCTTTGCAAGGCAAGGAGTACCCTACACCGATTATCGGTTCTTTCCTCGACCCAACAATCTTATCCCCTATTACTGCTTCCCATTGAAGCGTGATTGCATCGCACACATCAACCTTGGGCCAAAATCCGATCTCGAAAGCAAATATTCATGGGAACTAATGCTTTCGCAACTCGGAAATGGCAGAATTCCCCACAACATAGAGGTTTCCCGTTCCGGCTCAGGTCTTAAGTAATCTCATAGACTATGCGGATTCTGGATGGGACCAATCTTCCGCCAAGAACAAAGGCAAATATCAGGTTCATGAGCCGAAACTCACTCGCTTATAATAAGTTCCTGCGTTAATCAGCTTTCACAACAACCCGAAATTATAAAATTATTAATGAGTAAAGTATTAGCAATGAAAGGAAGCCATGCCAATTTGGGTTGATGCTGATTCGTGTCCTAAGGTGATTAAGGAAATTTTGTTTCGTGCGGCGGATCGAACGGCTGTGCAGGTCACGCTTGTCGCGAATCGGCTACTCTATACCCCATCCTCGGCTTACATCTCCGCTATCCAAGTGGCTGATGGCTTCGATGTGGCTGATTCGGAAATCGTGAAAAGACTTGAAGCTGGCGACCTGGTGATTACGGCCGACATTCCACTTGCAGCAGAAGTCATCGAGAAAGGTGGACATGCGCTTGATCCACGGGGGGAGATGCATTCGTCCGATACGATTCAAGCTAAACTGACAATGAGAGATTTTATGGAGACACTCCGCGCCAGCGGCATCGAAACTGGAGGGCCTTCTGCCATAAGCCTACGTGATCGCCAATTATTTGCCAAACACCTCGATCACTATCTCACCCACATCGCCAAACCAAGAAATGAGCAGAAATAGATGAAAGAAGTCCTCAGCCCAAGCCTTTTGACTTTGTTGTCATAGAAAAAGTACAAGAACAGCACATCTTTCCAATAACTTCAAAGGAGTGTTTATGCAATGCCCGTGTGAAAGTGGGGAAACCTACAAGACATGTTGCGAACCATTTATTAAGGGCGAAAAAGAAGCTGAGACGGCCGAGCAAATGATGCGGTCCAGGTACTCGGCCTATACCCAAGTGGCAATGGACTATATTGAGCGGACACATGATCCCAAAACACGCGACGAAACCGACATGGAGGCCAACCGTGAATGGGCTGAATCAACGAAGTGGACAGGGCTAGAGATTCTTGAGACCAAACAAGGTGGCGTGGGCGACGAAGTTGGCACGGTGACGTTTAAAGCAAAATTTGAGACCGAAGAAGGCATTCAAGATCACCAGGAGCTCAGTCTCTTTCGAAAGCACGAAGGCAAATGGTACTTCGTTGACTCGAGTGACCCTACAAAAAAAGAGCCTATCACTCGCAGTGAACCCAAAGTGGGTCGCAATGATCCATGCCCGTGTGGCAGTGGAAAAAAATATAAAAAATGCTGTGGCTAATCACTCTGGATAGATATTCTCACCCACCTGAGGATGCTTTGTGTTTCGCCTCTAGTTCGGCCCATCTGGCATAGAATTTTGCGACTTTCTGCTCGGCTTCCTTCAGAACGCCATAGGCTTCTTGAAGACGAACGTGGTCAGTCACCACTGCTGGGTCTTCCGCATTTGCACGGCACGTTGCGAGTACTGTCTCAGCTTGAAGGATTTTTGCCTCCATCTGATCGTATTCTTTTTGTTCTTTATACGAGAGTTTTTTCGGTTTAGGCCCTCCAGACGCTCCCTTGGGTTTTTGCGAAGCATTTGGTTCCTGGTTCTTTCCTCGCTGTTGACGCCGAAACCAGGTTTCCCATTGTTCATAACTCGCAAAATTCCCGTAAGCCCCTTGGCCATCCAATCCCACAAACTCCCCACAGACTTCTTCGAGCATATACCGATCATGCGTGACCAAAATTAAGGCGCCAGGGAATTCCTTGAAACTTTCTTCTAAGGTTTCTCGAGTAGGGATATCCAAATCGTTAGTCGGCTCATCGACAATCAAAACATCTGCTGGCTGGAGCATGAACTGCGCCATGACCGCACGCGCTTGTTCACCACCCGACAAGAGCTCTACCGGAAGATCCAATTGTTCTGGCTCAAAACGAAAGCGTTTGGCCCATCCGACCAAATGCACGAGCTGTCCTCGATACGTCACTGAATCTCCTGAATCAGAGAGCGTGCGCCGCAAGGTCATCTTCGGATCTAATTGCGCCCGATGCTGATCGAAATAGACCATCTGCAAATTATCTGCATACTTCACGGTTCCTTGATCAGGAACTAATTCTTTCGCCAACAACTTCAACAACGTGGATTTTCCTGAGCCATTGTGGCCAATAATCCCCACCGCTCTTCCTGGCGACACCATCATCTCCAGATCGTGAATGATCGTTCGAGAATCAAAGACTTTGTTGAGTCCAGTCACCTCGATCAATTGTTTGGTTCTTCGACCAGATCCCACAAAATCAATGGAGACATCTTGATGACGTAATCGCGTTGATGTTTCGGCTAATTCGGCTTGCAAGGCATGGGCAGTGTCTATTCGATACTTGGCTTTCGTCGTTCGCGCCTTCGGCCCGCGCCGAAGCCAAGCCTCCTCACGTCTCACCTTACCAGCCAAGGCTTGGGCCTGTTGCTCCTGATTGTTCTGATGCGCATCACGTTTTTCGAGAAAGCTTGAATAGTTCCCAGGGAACACCAAAATTCCATCGACATACCGGCTATGAAGTTCCGCCATTTTATTTGTGGCCTGCTCTAAAAACCACCGATCATGGCTAACCAGAACCCACGCCCAAGGAGCCTGCGCCATAAGTTGAGCTAACCACTGCAAGCCCTCCACATCCATATGGTTGGTCGGTTCATCAAGTAAGACCACATCGGGATCTTGGACCATCGCACAGGCAATGGCTAGACGCTTTTTCCAACCACCGGAAAGCACGGAGACCTGCTGTTCTCCGTCCTCAAACCCCACTCGTCCTAAGATTTCGTATACCCTAATTTGGCTCGCTCCTTCCGGCAATCCAGACTTCAAAGCCGACTCAAGTAACATGGCTCCAACCGTGACGTCTGTTGAATACGAGGTGTCTTGCGGCACATACGCGACTCGTAGCCGTTGCCGTCGAGTCACCGTCCCTTCTTCTGGTGTCTCGAACCCTGCCAGAATTTTTAAAAACGTCGATTTCCCAGAGCCATTGGGACCAATAATCCCCACTCGGTCGTTTTCAGCAATGCCAAACGTGATTCCCTGAAACAACCGTTTCGCCCCAAATGACTTTTGTATTTTTTGTGCATAGATTAACGAAGACATATAACACTCAACTCCTTACACCACCCCTCAGAAGAGGGAGGAACGTTCTAATTTTTTCACTTTCCTTCTCAACCTCCACTTCCAGTACAATAGGACCACGAATGTTACTCATTGAGCGAACATGATGGATATCGTACTGTCGGAAGGGTCCAAACAATTTCATGTGCCGTATGGTCCGGCCATTAGCGATGGATCACTTGAGGCCCGCTTCATTGACCTCAAAACAAACCCTGAAATCATTCCGGTATTACCGCCTTGTGTCGGATGGCCTGAAACACAGGAACTCTTGATACAGATTAATAAGTCTCGCTCACCCTTTATGACCCTAGCCGCCGATCAAAGTTTTGCGAAAGGACCTGATCCTGAGCGACCAGTGATTTTAGTCTCGTTTGTGTCGTTATGCTTTGCAGAAATTTCCCACAATGCCAAAGATCTTGTATCAGACCTCGTGAGTTTTCTTCAGCAACAAATGGATGCGATTCTCAAAGATGCCATCTCCATGCTGGACAATACCCTTGATCTTGAAATCATCCTAGAGATACAACCCACGCACTTCCATCACCATGAGATTGAAGGTTGGAGCCTCACCGTCATGATGATCGCTTCTGGACAAGAACACCATGCCGTGCGTGGAACCTGGGGCTATGGTATTCATGCACTCATTGATGGCTTGAACGCCTATGCCCCTCAAGATGACTGGACATCTTCTTAAACGTCATGCACACACAAATTGTCCCGCTCTTCTTATCCCCGAATATGTCTATGCAAAAGGCCAATGCAGTCGTCGGAGAATACGATTTCTAATGCTTTGGTAGGTTTCCTTCCCTTGTAGCATTTCACAATATCGATTGAGGACTCGTTGATAGGCATCTGGAAATTGTCGGCCAGCCCAACGATGGACTGAACGAGGCAGACCATAAATAATCTTCCCTAATCGCCCGGCCACACGAAATTCTGCACCAAACTCATTGTCCACCAATCGTTCATAGTCACTCAATTCATGTATCGCTGGGTGAGACAACATGTTCGTCACACTTTTCGCAGCTAATTGGCCTGAGCGGACCGCATAATAGATACCTTCACCCAACAACGGATCAACCAGATGTCCCGCATCTCCCACCAACATGGTTCGGCCACGCACTAATCGTCCCGCCCATGCATGGCCATTACGATAGGCTTGCGCTGAAGCAATCGGAATCGGATATCCCAAGGGCGCAGGAATTTTCAATCCAGCCAGCAATGGTTCATCGCCAATAAAATCACGGAAACTTTGCTTCGGGCGTTTTGTGCCCTTCACAAATTCACCCACACCTAGAGAAAGACCCTCTCGCTTTGGGAAAATCCACCCATAGCCTTTTTTCGCCGCTTGCAAACTGATTAAGGCTGTCGGAGTCTTTTGAAACACATGTAAGGGTTCTCCGTGCACTTCACTTTCTAAGGCTGGAATTTTGATCAGAGATCGCCCTGGAAAGCATTGTTGCGCCACCATACTCATCACTCCATCGGCTCCAATCACGACACGACTTTGATATCTGCCCTGTTTCGTGACAACTTCGACCTCTTCTTCTCGGTTGTGAATCTCAAGCACCGTCTCGTCTTCGTGAACGGTTGTCCCGGCTTGTCGAGCTTTATTTACTAACCATTGGTCGAAATCCTGGCGCATGACCATATAGGCGATTGGCTCTGGTGATTGAATCAAAAACGATTCTTGGGCTCCATAGGTAAATTGCACCCGATGAACAGATTCTTCAACAATGCTAGGAAAATCCGGAGGCAGAATCTTCGCGATTCGAGCTGAGAGCCCCCCTCCACACACTTTGTATCGAGGATGAGCCTGTTTATCAAAGGCTAAAACTGACAACCCGCGTAGACTAAGCTCATAAGCTGCAGATGCACCAGCCGGCCCCATACCAACAATAATCACATCATAGTGCTCGGAAGGAACAGAAAAATTCACAACGAACCTTTACGGCCTGCCGACCATCGCATCACGAGAGATCACACTTTGATTATTAATATTCTTGTTCAGCATGATAGCAAAATCCAGCCCAAAACCCTCTAAAAAATTCTTCCCTACCTATCTACGGATTATCACATCTCGTAGTTTTATTGACCCACAATGTAAAACGAGGCACAATTCCTCTCTGGCAAAGTCGCCATATGATTCGTCGCTTCTTGACTCTATCCGCACTTAGTACGTCATTTCACAGTTGAGGTCTTGCGTGTCACCGCTGCCCGGCACTCCGCACTTACCGTCAGAATCCCTTACAGGCTCATCGAAGCATCCCAGAGAAGACCAGGAGACGAAGTATTATGCACTCCTCCAGCAGATAGCTCAGGGCAGTGAAGCCGCACTAACAGAGTTCTATCGAGCCTTTGAACCTCGAATATACGCATTTGTGAAAATTCGTTTAAACGATTCGCATGAAGCCGCCGACTTACTTAATGAGATTATGTGGGAAGTGTGGCGAAGTGCTAAGAAATTTGAGGGCCGCTCGCGTGTCACGACCTGGGTCTTTGGTATCGCTCATCACAAAGTCATCGACCGCATACGCACTAAAGGGAAACATCAGACGGAACCCTTGGAATCAACCGTCGACCAGGAATCCGACTGCAATTTGGATGATATCCTTGGACAAAAACAACTAGAAAATCATATCCAGCATTGTATGGAGAAACTTTCACCAGACCATCGCCAAACGGTACAGTTGGCCTTCTTTGAAGATTTGTCGTATCGCGAAATTGGAGAGATTGCAGGAAGTCCAGAAGGCACGATAAAAGCTCGAATGTTTCATGCCAAACAAGCACTCAAACGCTGCCTGGCGAGAGTTATTCGTTAATCGCGAGAGGAATTGATGCCAGACATGCCACGAGAACAACAGGGACACCCAGCGGAGCTGTTGCCCTGGTTTGTCAACGAGACGCTTTCGACAGAAGAACAGCATACCGTCGAACAGCACGTCGAAACGTGCCCTCAATGCCAGCAAGAAATCACGCTGCTTCAAAAAATGCGTACCCACGTGAAAGCAATTCACACAGAATCCCCAGGAGAGTTTGGCCTGAATCGGCTCTTAAGCACGGTTCGAAATGATCAGACCGTTACCGAAGCGCCACAGCAAACCACCTCCCAATGGTGGAAATCTGGGTTCGCCATCGCGGCATCATTGATCATTTTTATCCAAGCAGGGCTTCTCATTGATACGTGGTATATTTCAAAACCGATGATTCCTCTATCTGGGCCACAAGAACACGGGCTCGTCTTACAAGTGTCGTTTACTCCGACCGCATCCGAAGCTCAATTACGAGAGGTGATCACCGCTATACACGGTAGATTCATCGATGGACCAAGCTCGTTAGGTATTTATCGTATTCGCTTAGATGATAATAAAACGTCCAACGAAGCAGCTATTGAGCGCGCGATACAACACCTACGACAAAAGACAGAGATTATTCTTCATGTCACCAAAGAATAAGCACGAAGTGGGAAGGATTGATACCATGCTTCGCTCAATACGACAGATGCTAGTCATGTTTTCGCTGGGAATGATCTTTCTCAGTGGAAATGCATGTACCACTTCACCGACTGTCGACCCATCCGATGAACCGCAATCAGGACCTGACGCCCAAAGTCCTACCAAGCTTCCAAATCACAAGAAAGCCTTGATCGAATTGCCGCATATACAGGACACCAACACTCGAAACCAGATTGCCATGGAGTTACATGGCCTCGAACCAGGAGAGGTCTGCGTTATCAACACCGATGAAGCGGATGCGAAACAACTCGATGCGTTTACACAAGCTCAAGGGTACACCAGCAAGAAACGACGCATGCTGAACGAACTGGGATTTATCATGAGTATCGTGAAGGTGCCCACGGGGAAAACCGTACAGCAAGGCATTGCCGACCTTAGAAAAGAATTCCCTGAATACATCATTGATGCCAACCATCATTACAACTTGCAAGAATCAACCGAACACATTGATCCGTATCGATACGGCCAACAATTGGTGAAATGGAATCAAGGAACCTTCAGTTGCCGAACACAAAAATTGCGTATCGGCATGATTGATACCTCTGTCAATCTTGATCAAACTCTTCTGCAACAGCAAACCATTCACAGGGAATCTTTCCTCTCGGCTAGCGCACCAAAAGCTCCCAACAATCATGGAACAGCAGTAGCCACGCTTCTTATTGGACAGACTGCTTCAAAGAACCATGGTTTACTTCCTGAAGCCTCCTTGTTTGTCGCAGAAGCCTTTCGACAAAATGATCTCGGACATGTCGAAGCCACAACATGGAGCATCGTGCGCAGTTTGGATTGGTTGGTTGCACAAAACCCGCACATTATTAATCTTAGCCTCGGCGGACCTGAGAACTCACTCCTGACGTATGCCATTAGCCAAACACTGGATCGCAATATTCCGATCGTGGCCGCGGCAGGAAACACAGGACCATCCGGACATTCGATGTATCCTGCTGCCCAAGAAGGTGTCATTGCTGTCACTGCCTTGGATGTCACTCTCAAGCCTTATCGTCATGCGAGCCAAGGTTCATACATCGCTTTTTCTGCACCGGGTGTCGACATTTGGATTCCTCACGGAGATGGACAAGGCATCTTCAAGTCAGGGACTTCCTTCGCCACCCCGTTTGTTACCGCTGCCGCTGCGGCCATCAAACAATCCAATCTCCAATGGACGACAGACCAAATTTCCCGCAAACTCGCAGATTCGGCTGTCGACTTAGGAACACCGGGCAAAGACCAAACATTTGGATGGGGATTGATTCAAATTCCACAAACCTGCCAACAAGCACGCCCATCAATTCACACACAATCCTCGTAGAACGCCAGTCTCGACGACACGAACAGTCAAATAGACGCTCACGATCACTCGCTCGACTAAAACCATAGCGGGTCTGTTGAAAAAATCCGCCAGCCTTCGCCAAGGCTCCGACTGACAGGCTAGCGGTGCCATGCCTGCCGAAGGCGCTTCGCAGAGGCAAGTCGCCTCTTGGCCGTGCTCACTACTGAGACTACGCTCCGCACACAAACTTGCCTGCAACTTCGTTGGACGGACTTTTTTGAACTGACCCAAAAGCGCTGCGATTCCACATTCCTGGGTCTGTATGCCCCTTGATATCTTTATTATTCAACACCCCCAGATAGGCTCGCCCTGATGCCAATAGGGCGTGATCACCTCGTCCGTCATTCACATACACGGAAACATGTAGCGTCCTCTGAACTCGTCACTCAACAAACATTCAAAAATGCTTGCAACCTTTTTTTCCTCCCTCACGACTTACCCTACGACACTGTTCAACGCCACAAACCATGAACGGAGTCGAGAGTACTCACACAACATATTTATCTATCAAGGAGGAATGTCATGACTCACACAATGTTTACCGCAACTTTAACCGCGATGGCTCTAGTCAGTGGCTTAGGGTTTACAGATGCTGCCGAAGCAGGAAAATGGAAGAAACGCCAGAACGTCCGGATCCAGAATGTGATCGAAGCCACTGATCTCAACAACAAAGCCAATCTAACTGTTCAGCCACAAAATCCTGCATTGTCCGGAAATGATCGTGACCAAACCTTACAATTCGGCGATGTGCTGCGAGGAACCAGAAAAGACGACCTGATCATTGGTAAATTGGGCACAGATCTGCTCATTGGGAATCGTGGCAATGACGTCTTGCTCGGAGGAACAGAAGATTTTAATCCCTTCAATCGAGATCGCGCATTTGGTGGCCTCGGACATGATATTTTCATGTGGGCACCCGGAGATGGCTCCGATCTTTTTGAAGGCGGAAAAGGACGGGATGCAGTACTGTTCGGGAAAATTGGGGAAATTGCAGATAGTGGGAACATTGAATTCAATGTCAGTCTTCCCGGCACTCCTGGCTCCCAAGATTCCGATCCAATCTTTTTGAACCCATTGACCAACCTTCCTCTTATGGATGTTAGCGGCTCACCAGGATTCTGTGAAATTATTGATGAGTCAAATGCTGAAGGCGGGAAAGCCGCATTAGATGCGCTGGGGATCGATCATTTGGTCAAATTTTTGATTCGAGGCGTCGCCAATGCCTTTGAAAGCGGAGCACAAAGTACGGACAACGGCTTACGTGTGACGTTACACCTAAAAGATGTGGAAACATTGGTTTGCACAAACCGTGACGGTGGGTTAGTTCAAGTATACGATCTCACAAAGAGTCCGGCACAAGAAATTGACATTGATCAAATACAAAACAACAAGCTTCGCAATCGAATTAAGGCCATGGTGTTCTAAGGTAAACGGCCTATCAGATCCAGTGACAGTGGCCGACCGCTAGGGTTCGGTCACTGTTACTGTCCCATCACGATGACAGAAGAGGTATAGATAATGAACAATCGAAATCGCTTTCTCATCCAAATCATTACTCTTGTGCTCCTTAGCTTGCCCTGTCAGGCAGAGGTCTTTCTCGCTCAAAACACACTCACGGTAAACGTGCAGGGTGCCACAATCCATGAAGTCTTGAAGACACTCACCGAGCAAGCTCAAATCAAAATCATCGCACTAGAAGAAACCAATATCGGTCATGTAAGAATTTCTAAAAAATTTTGGAATCTCCCTCTCGAAGAAGGCATTCATCGAGTACTCAGCGGATGGAACTATGGAATCAGTCGAGATACTCGTACAGGGAGAATCACAACTCTGTATCTCGTGTCACAACGAATCGACACATCAGACATAAGTAGCCCACTAGACACGTCAACACGCTCCCCATCGAACCGTGATTTTCTTCCATCACAATCTCAACCCACCATCTTGAGTCAGACCTACGACGCAAATGTTGTTCAACCGACAGATAATCAGGAATCGGAGGAAGAAGAAGATGTATTCAGTGATGAAGAATTTGAAGCCTTACCACCAAATCTCCTAGAGACATTAGAGCGGTGGCAGCGAAATGGAAATGGATAAGGTCATAGCTACGCAATCAGGATTTCCCGAGTTTCACGGAAATGGTCCGTTTGGTATCGCCACGTTGTACAAGTAAAGCAACGGTCTGTCCAGGTGTTGTTCGTTCAAGCAGATAGTTCTTTAATTGAGAGGCACTGGTTATCTTCAACTCATCAATCGCCACTAAGATATCTCCTTTTTTAAATCCTGCATGTCGGGAAGGTCCCGTCGCTTTGGCGACACCCAACACCCAACGATTCCCATCTTTGAGTGTTTTAAGGTGAATGCCTAGGACCGAAAACCCCGGAGCCTCACCCGTGAGCACGGCATCGACCACACGTTTCACGAGCATTCCAGGAAGAGCGAACCCGAATCGGCTACATCCTCGCTCAGCCTGCAATCTCTCGGTTTGGATAATCGCGTGGACAAGGCCAACCAATTGGCCATCATGATTGAGAAGACCTCCGCCAGAATTTCCACGACAAGCAGAAAGGTCCACCTGCAGTAGTCGACTTTGGACCGTCGACAAAAAAGTATTAGGGTTTCCAACTTGTCCAAAAGATAACGCTGGGCCTCTGCCCATAGGATAACCTACGGTAAAAACCTCATCTCCATACGTGGCATCCTGTTGCGAAAATTTCACGGCTGAGATCGGCCAATCCGATGTGTCCCCCTGAAGCCTGTACACGGCCACATCTACATAGGAATTTGCTCCCAGACGGATGGCTGATACCTGCCGTAAATTATCCGTCATCACACGGATTTCTTTTGGAACGACCCTTTTCCCGCCCTCTGATCGCTCCACAGCATGTCGAGCGGTCAGAATCACGCCTTCACCCAGATGAATCCCTGTACCTCGAATCTTGACTGAGACATCATATTCAGGTTCGCCAGCCTCCGCAGAAACGCCTTGAAGAATACCGACTGTGGCAAGCTTTGCTTGCTCAATTGCCTGGGCATAATTTTTCGATTCTAAACCAGCAGCGCATGCAAAGGATCCCCCCAAACATAGCCAAAGAACAAGGCCGATAACTAGTAAAAAAAGATCACGCTTCATTGTGCTGATAACCATCATCATGTCCTACAGAATGCGGTTTTGAATAATAGCGATCTTTAAGAACGTATATGACGAGGAACACCTTGAATATCATAGGCTTTGGGGCTGTTCAAAATAATACGTCCAGCAAGGCCGCAGCCCTTTTTGTGCGCGGAGCGTACTTCCAGTACGTGAGCACAGAAAAATGACGACTTGCCTATGCGAAGCCGCTTCGGCAGGCATGGCACCGCTAGCCTGTCAGCCGGATCCTTGGCGAAAGCTGGCGGCTTTTTTCAACAGACCTACAATCAAACCCACCGACTCAACGATCAGAAGTTCACAAGGCATCCATTGCCAAAAGATCATGAAGGTTGAACTGCCACGGCATGTAATTCACCGAAAAGCTCTTTCATTGTCTGATACGAATAATGAGCATTTCTCCCGCTTGGATTTGGGAGCACAAATATGCGAGTGCCTTCCAGCAACTCAGTCTGAAGTCCAGGCTGGATGGGATGGCTTACTAAACCCTTGCGAGAAAATTTTGAACTATCCAGAGGCAATACACTTCGAGCCACACTGATTCCTAGTAGCGCCACAAGGCTAGGTTGATACCGGATAAGCTTTTCCACTAACGCATGGCGCCCTTGCAGAAAGTCTTGCTTAGATAGATTGTGAAGACCCGCTGTCGGTCTGGCAACAAGATTCGTCAAACCATACCCGTACTCTAACAACCGTCCATCATCTCGATATGTCATCGGAGAGGAAATCAGCCCAGAATCAAACAAGAGTTTCCAAAATCGGTTTGAGGGACCGGCATAGTGATGTCCAACATCAGATGAACGAAGCCCTGGATTGATTCCCACGAATAGAATAGAAAGACCGAGAGCAAGATAATCAGGAAGACCGCCGCGAAGTCGAGTCATAACCATGGCAGGATAACACCTACATGAGGAAGGGAACCTGATAACGAGAGGCGAGGAAGATGAACGATCTATCGAGCTTGTAATTGACCTTGGATATCAGAAAACGTTTCTTCCGCTTCGGGGATGAGGTCTTCTCGTTCTTGTGCTTTTGCTAATTCTAGGGCTCGCTTGGACAGTTCATAGGCTTCCTTGTGCTCACCTCGCTCTGCACATTGACGCGCCACAACCATTCGAGCATTAATCGATTCAGGCGCATCTTTGATCACTTGACGCAACATGACTTCACCCTTCTCATCATCTCCACCCAAAAGACCTGGAACCTCAATGAGGATTGTACCCTTGGACGATAACGCATCCAGATGATTCGGATTTAAGGCCAAGGTTTGATCCAGCGCCTCCATCATCCGTCCATATTCAAAGACAGAAAAGACGACCTCTCCATCTGCTCGCATACGTTCCCCAATGCTACAAAACAAGGCAAAATGTGCATCAGGTGATTGATCATTTAGCGCCACGGCTTTTTCCGCAAGTGTCCGGCCGCGATCAAAATGCGCACTCCGACTTTCCGCATCCTTTGCCAGACGTCCCTTCTGGCATTCGTCCATAGCTCGAGTGGTTAAATCTTGTAGCGATTCCTCCGCCCACACGCTTGGTCCACCCAAGATACAGCAAATGACACCGACACAAAGAATACCTATCTCTCGTCGCATAACTATCCCCTTAATACCTAATGGTGGCAATCTGATTCTATTCGGATGATTTTCTAAAATGCTGAGTCTAAATAGAGGGGTCTTATTTCTATACCATATTCGACTTTTGTTGCCAATATTCCCACTAAATGGCATTTTCTTGTCGTTTTCATGCACTCTGACCTCCTAAATCGCAATAACAGACAGTTTTAAAGTTATCACTTGTGGAAAACCAGAGGCTCGACTTTAGTTCGCCTCGCAATTGGACGAAATATTCTTAGGAGCATTTTTGATCAAAAATAGCATGTCTCATTGCCAACATTACAAAATTTTTCCCACTTTGACTCCCTAAAAACTTTCGAAGGCAAACAAAGGAAATCCCTTCAAAATGGATGAAGAAGAAATTCGGCAAATATGGGCCGAGGGAGAAGATTGGGTCATCAAACGTCAAAATAACCAATATTTCCATCGGCCAGACCAAAAATACGGCGATTGGCGACCCGGCCTTCCGGATGGAGTCTTCGAGCCTGATATAGAAACACTCTTTGGGGACTAGAAACACACACTGCCACCCATCGACACATAGCCCTCACCCAAATCGAAACCCGTCTCTCCATCCTCGAGCTCTTAACAACACCCCATCCTTCCAGCTACTCTTCTTTATGCGGTTGTCCGGGCGAATCATTGGGCTCCTCAAGGAATATATGCATGATCTCGTTCAACAGGCCGAACAAGATGCAATGTCCCATGCGGCGTTCGGATTTGCGACTCAGCCGTATCGGGCCGATCAAGCCATTTCGGATCTGCTGGCCATATTAGACGACCGAATCGAATCAGAGGGAGTACAGGTCGGACTGCCTACTGAATTTCTGCATCAAATGTGGACGCTGTGTAACAAAGCTAATGACCAAATTTCCGAGACCGTGTGGTTACAACAAAATATCGATGGAGGGGATGGTTCAAAAGCAGAAGTCCGCAAGCAGACCTATCATGCACTCATTACGTTCCTGGAATCACAACCAGACGACGATCACGAAGAAGACCCCACATCCAATTAGGGTGTTGAATAATAAGGAGATCAAGAGGCAAACAGACCCAGGAATGTGTTGAATAGCATCAACTTCATGTCTGTTAAACAATGTCCGTCCAGCAAGGCCGCCAAGTTTGGGCGCGGAACGTACATGCAGTACGTAAGCACTCGATGTTGATCAGAGCGCCGCTAACGGCATTTTTCAACAGACACTAAAATGAAGGGCAATCCATCCTTCGCGTTGCCGCAAGGCTTGGCGAACCCACCCATGATGCGTGAACGCTGCCACGATATCAGTCGCATCTTCTGCCAAAAGTCCTGAAAGAAACAACTGCGTCGTTGAAGAACGAAACCTTGAAAATTCCGGGGTGATTTCAAGAATCGTCTTTCGATCTATATTGGCGACAATAATATCAAATGATTGATCCACCAAGTCACTGGTCAAACACGTTCGAAGATCGAGTTCATTCGTGAACCCATTCACCACGGCATAGTCCTTGGCACAATCAATCGCCACGGGATCATTATCTATTCCCAACGCCGACAATGCTCCCAAGCGTACCGCCGCCATACTCAGAATCGCACTCCCCGTCCCGACATCTAAGACTCGAGAACCTTCCAACTCAGATAGCTCTTCTAACCATTCAATGAGAAGATAAGTCGTGGCATGATGCCCCGTCCCGAACGCTTGTTTAGGATCAAGAACAATTTCAATTCCATTCTCAGGCAATTCCATCGTTTTCCAACTTGGACGAATCCCGACACGCTGACCAATCCGAATGGGTTCAACCGACGCAGCCCATTGAGCATTCCAATCTTGAGAGATCACACATTGAACGTCGTTCGCGGAAACCCGCATGTCGACATGAAGTTGCGCCAAAGCCTCGCGTATTTTTTGAAGAATAGACTCCTCGCTTCCCTTCCAATAAATCATCAACGCTCCATCTTCTTCCCATACACCTAAAAAATCTGAACAAGACAAGAGTCCAGAGAGTTCGGCCCCATCCACACATGCAGGAATTTGTACTTGCAAAACCGTCGAAGACATCACCATAAAAATTACAATCCTATTGAAGATTTCTTAAACACGGGACATATGCAGAGGAGCTACAATCGATAAAAACTTCCGCCAGGAAGGTTCAAAAAAGTTCGTCAAGCAAGGCCACAGCCTTTTTGACTCGCGGAGCGAGTCTCTCACTCAGTGAGCGCGGCAAGAAAGCGAGAACGCAGCTGCCCCCTTTTTTCAACATTCACATTATTGACGGAGGTATGAAGAGCGGCTAAGGTCATACTCTCTATGCACTATACTCACACCGATCAACGACAAGACGCGTTGACCCGCCTTTTGCGTCGAGGAAATCGGCTCACAGAACAAGGAAAATCCGCTAGCCAACGATTCAGTCGATGGAGGCTGAGTATCTTTCTCCTGGGCGCGGCCGCTTGCATAGGCTTATATCAGCATGCCTGGTTTCACAGTGGCAATATCGTGCTCTTAATTTTTCTGGTTATTTTCCTGACAACAACATGGTTTCATCAACGATTAAAATCCCGTCTGCACCGCTTGGCCCTCTGGATGTCGATCAAACAGGATCTGCTTGCACGATTGCAACTCGATTGGCCAAACATGAACGTCCAGACCCATCTAGCTCCGCCGCACCATCCGTATGCCTTGGATCTGGATCTCACCGGCCCCCATTCGCTCTTGGCCCTGCTCGACACCACATTTTCTACAAATGGCCACACCCAACTCCAACGCTGGGTGTTTGAGGCCAACAATCCTGATTCCGACACAGTCCCTTGGCACATTCGACAGCGCTTGATCAGAGAACTCACGCCCCTCTCACGATTACGAGATCGGTGCCTCCTCGCCACAAGGCTGATCAGTCCCCATGCACTCGACGGCAGCCGAATCCTTGCGCTTCTTCAGCAATCCATTGCCGTCCCGAATCTTCCCTTGATGGTCATGTGCGCATCGATTCTCTGTGCCCTCACCACCATGCTGGGACTCTGGACGCTCTTCACTGGAGCATCGAATTTTTGGCTCTTGCCCCTGCTTCTCTATGTGGGCCTCTATTTCTCGTTATCAGGATCAATCGCCCCGCTCTTCGGGCGAGTCCTGGCCCTACACGTAGAGCTTGAGAAACTCGTCACCGTCATTGCCACGCTTGAACGATCAACATTTTCCAAGCAGCCGACCATTCGAGAGCAGTGCCAAGAATTGTTCAAAGAAGAGAACCGGCCAACAGTCTGTCTCAAGCAACTCGGGCGTATTTGCCATGGACTCAGCATCAAGGCCCATCCGCTCGTCCACTTAGCATTCAACGCCTTCATCCCTTGGGATTTACTCTATGTGGGAAAACTCAATCGCCTCATGACGCAATTGAAACATATTCTTCCCAAATGGTTAGAAACCATTGGCCAACTAGATGCCGCCAGTGCATTAGCACGATTTGCCTATGTGAATCCTGACTATCAATGGCCCCAGCTCGAAACAGCCCATGATCTTGAACATCCAGCTGGAATCACCGCACAAGATATTGGCCATCCGCTCATCACTCGCGCCCATCGCGTCTCAAACAACCTTGACCTCAGAGGCGAAGGGCACATGACCATCGTCACGGGATCGAACATGTCCGGAAAAAGTACTTATCTACGAACCGTCGGCATTAATATCTGCCTCGCGCAGGCCGGTGGGCCAGTCTGTGCCACAACCTGCTCATGGTCGTGGCTGCAGCTCTATTGCTGCATCCGAGTGACCGATGCCTTAGACGAAGGACTGTCCTATTTCTATGCCGAAGTCAAACGACTCAAAGTCATTTTGGACGCCGTCAACGCCATCACCTCACAACCGGTCATTTTTTTAATAGATGAAATTTACCGAGGCACCAACAATAGAGAGCGGTTGGCGGGCAGTGAAGCCTTCGTACAGGTGCTTCAAAAAAGTCGAGGGTTAGGTATGATTTCGACACATGATTTGGAACTCACACGTCTAGCAGAGGCAAACGAACACATTCGCAATGCACACTTTCAAGAATCAGTCGAAGATGGCGCTCTACGTTTTGACTACCAACTCCGCTCCGGGCCATGTCCCACCACGAACGCACTCCGCATCATGGCTCAAGAAGGACTCCCAGTTCCTGAGGAACAGAAAACACAATCGTAAGGGGTGAGGGGTCAGGCGTGAGGAGAATAAATTTCTCTCACGAGCCAATGCTTTCATGGCAACCCTGAACATCGGATTCTTCGGGTCGGTTCAAAAAAGTTCGTCCAGCAAGGCCGCAGCCAAATTCAGGCGCGGAGCGTACACTTCGTACGTGAGCACCGGAATTTAGTGAGAACGCCGCTGGCGGCTTTTTTCAACAGACCCCTTATGGCGCAAGAAGTCCACCACCCTGTGCTTGCTCAGTCTTAGAACCAGTAGACGTCCCGCACTGTGCGCACACATACTCGTAAAGATTTCCGGTTGGCAGCACTAAAAGAAGCCGTTCACGAGCCGGCGTCGCAGTCTGGCATTTTGGGCAAAAAAGTAATGAGGCTCGAAGAGATTCGAATTGCTTCGGATCCTCTTGAGAAACAGGTGGGCGGCGCGGTCGCATCCCTGGAGTGGGACGAGAACCGCCTGGAAATGGTGGCATCGGCATAGATCGATCTTATCCAAGCCAAAGAATACGGTCAAGAAACGATGAAAAATAAAAAGTGATCACCATTCCAAGCTCATTGTTCTTTTCTGACTAGCTGATAACTATGTCGCGTCCCGACTCCCTCACCCTTCCAAGGAGAGGGGTGGTGTGAGCGTCGGGGCAAAACTCAGGAAATAGATCAAATGCCATTACTTCCTTTGACCAGGCCGCGTCCATTCTCATTTTAATCGATCATGTAGTTTTCTCAGAACAGCACTTCCTGTTCTTGGTCCGTATCCGCAAAGGCCCCTGACGCCCGTGGCACTCCCCACGTCACCCCATCCGAACTCCCATAAAATTGATACTCCCCAATCCGCCCATTGATCCCGCCATCTTGGCGCGGCAGATAGCGAAAGCCACCCAAAGATTCCACGACTCCTAGATCAATGATGATCTCATGCGGGTATGGAACATCCCCACCAGACCACTGGGTGTGCCAGATCGTGTCGGGATTACCATCAAAGGCATTCACCGCGGCGCCATTCTCACCTGTAAATTCCTCACTATCCACGGCCCGCAAGGTCCAGCCGCTCTTATCAAGCGGTGTGCCTGTGGAATCCAGCACCGTCAATTCAGCCATCGTCGTCCACGGATTGCCATTGACTTCGGAGTTGGCCATCAACCGCACGTAGCGCGTGCCCCCAAAGATCACCTGCTGTTCATCTGGAGTATTGGCAAACGTACCCGTGGCCAACGGCGTGCCCCACGTCACCCCATCATTGCTCCCGTAGAACCTGTAATCCGCAACGCGCCCATTGCTTACGCCATCTTGCCGCGGCAAATAGCGGAACCCGCTCACCCCGTATGCGCCCCCGAGACCAATCACGATCTCATGTGGATGTGGTGGAGCCGCAGTCGCCCACTGGGTGTGCCAAATAGTCGACGGGTTGCCATCAAAAGCATTCCTCGCTGCAGCATTTTCATCTATCACTTCTTCACTATCCACGGACTGCAATATCCAATCGTTTTTATTCAGTGGGGTGCCAGTGAAATCCAACACCACCAGTTCGGCCACGGTCGTCCAAGGATTCCCGTTGACTTCCGAATCCGCCACAAACCGCACATAGCGGGTGCTACCAAACGCTACCTGCTGTTCATCTGGAGTATTGGCAAACGTGCCCGTGGCCAACGGCGTGCCCCACGTCACCCCATCATTGCTCCCGTAGAACCGGTAGTCTGCAATCCGACCATTCTCCCCACCATCTTGTCGTGGCAAATACCTAAAGCCACTCACGGTCTGCACAGTCCCGAGATCAATCACAATTTCATGCGGGGGCGGAGGATTCCCACCGGACCACTGGGTATGCCAGAACGTCGCAGCATTCCCATCAAAGGCATTGACCGCGTCCCCATTTTCACCCACGAGTTCTTCACTATCCACGGAGTGTAGCGTCCAGCCGCTTTGGTTAAGGGGGGTCCCATTCCCGTCCAGCACCGTCAATTCGGCCATGGTCGTCCAGGAGTTGCCGTTCACTTCCGAGTCGGCCACCAACCGGACATAGCGGGTGCCAGCCAACAACACTTCTTGCTCCTCAGCCGTATTAGGAAAGGTCCCTGTGGCTAAGGGTGCCCCCCAGGTTACGCCGTCATTACTCCCGTAAAAACGGTAGTTCGCAATACGCCCATTCTCCCCGCCATCTTGTCGTGGCAAATACCTAAAGCCACTCACGGTCTGCACAGTCCCGAGATCAATCACAATTTCATGCGGGGGCGGAGGATTCCCACCGGACCATTGCGTATGCCAAAACGTCGACGGATTGCCATCAAAGGCATTGACCGCGTCCCCATTTTCACCCACGAGTTCTTCACTATCCACGGAGTGTAGCGTCCAGCCGCTTTGGTTAAGGGGGGTCCCATTTCCATCCAGCACCGTCAATTCGGCCATGGTCGTCCAGGGATTCCCGTTCACTTCTGAGTCGGCGACCAACCTGACATACCGATAGGCATTTGAGCTTCCACCTATGGGAAACACCGTCCAGGTAAAAAGAACATCTGTCACAATTGAACCATTACTCACTGTCGCACTTGTTTCATAAGTCCCCTCCGCTGTGGCAATACCATTGATCACGCCAGTGGTACTGTCAATCGTCAAGCCGGGCGGCAACCCTGTCGCATTAAAGGTCAAGCTCTTTCCATGAGGATTGTCGACGATCAAGGGTAGCGAGACGCTCTCATTGACTTCAGTGATTTGACTGCCAGGATTTGTGATAGAAACGGTGTGGCTCTGAATCTGGATCACTTTGGCGACCGAAGGTGTGCCCTGTGCATTGAGCGCAAAGAGCATCCAGTATCCAGGGGTCAGCACGTTGGGATTGCTCTCCAAGGTCAACTGATAATTCCCATTATTGCCGCTGAAGGGAACATTCAGAAAACGCACGTCTGTATTGTAGGCATGAGTGGTGCCTGACATTTTGATCATGGTAAACCGCTGAATATCGGGAACGGCCGCAATGTCGAGTGTCATGCCGAAGGTAGACACATCTGGGGCGTCTGTGATCGTGGGACGTGCAGCCAACGACCCATCAGCATTAAACAGATATCCGGGCGAATAGACTTGATGGTCAGCATGGTCGGCGCTGCAACCACAGAGACCGCCACCGCCAGAAAACACGCGGCCATCAGGCATGAGCAAGGCAACAGCATGGTAGTTGCGGGGCACTGAATGATCTGCCACCGCACGCCACTGTTGCGTCAGTGGATTCCAAATTTCTGGAGTGAGAATAGTCCCGTCATCGCTAAATCGCTTGCCCGATGTATTCCCACCAACAGCAAAGGCCTCACCATTGGGCATCATGACAGCGTTAGCAAAGGAACGGGGTTGTAACATGCCAGTTGTGGACGTGACCTGAGGAGGCACGGCATTCAGATCGACAATGGACGACTTTCGCTGATTGGGCTCACCCCCAAATGTCAGGACCTTGCCCTTGGCGTACATCATCATGGTCCCTGCCTGGTTATTCGCATCCCAACCAATGATCCCCGCCCCAGCTTCCTGAATCGAACCGTTTCCCTGGGGATTAATGTAATGCATTTTCGGTGTCGGCCCGACATGCAGAATGTCCCCGCTGGGTGCGACCGTAAACAGAGGGAACCAATCCGGTCGGCCATACTCTGCTACGTAGTCGAGAATCGGCGCCTGCAAGTCGATACCCGTGAGCCACCGCCAACCGACACCCTCTGTCCACAATTCAGGATAGCGACTGCCAGTGCTGCCAAGCGCCATAAAGACTTGGCCCGTCGGTAAGTGCAACGCCCCGTTATACCAGCGGCCAACATGGGCATCGTCAATGCGCTGCCAACTGTTCGTACCATAATCAAAAAGACTCGTGAGGGCTCGACTCTCCCCGTCGCCACCGGCTACGAAGATTTGCCCATTCTCCCGCAGCGTCGCAATCCCGCAGAACATCGCATGTTGATCGTAGAGCTGCTCCGTGATTTGTCCCGTCACCGGATCCCAGACCCCGGTATAGGTGTCAAAACCACCACTCGCTGTCGTTGGTCGATTCCCTCCCCACGCGGCAATTCGCCCATCGGGTAAATTAGCCGCCGAGGCAAAAACAAACGGCCAAGTCGTCACCGGGCCCCACTGCCCCATCGCTTCCAATGCACTCATGGCTACCGCTTCAGTTTCAACCATCGCAAAGAGTGGTTCGTTCAGTAGTCGCGCTTGCGCGGCTCCAGTCGCATCATCTAGTGCATGATCATGAGCCTGGGCTGCTCCATTGGCTAGCAGGCCTAACCAGACCGCAAGCCAAACAGCCAGAATTAACAGACCTTTCTGATGACGGATACCGACCATGAGCCTAAAAGGCTGGCCGAAGCTTCCCGCCATCATGGAAAAAGCACTTCCTGTTCTTGATCCGTATCAGCAAACACCCCTGACGCCAACGGCTTGAAACCGCCTCTCAATCTTGGACTGCCAGAGAACGAATATTCTGCAATCCGACCATTGGTCCCACCATCCTGCCGCGGGAGGTAGCGAATGCCACTAATCTCTTGGGCTCTCCCAAGGTCAATCCTGAGGCTATGCGGATGTGAATCATTGCCACTAGACCACCGTGTATGCCAGAACGTTGTCGGATTGCCATCAAAGGCATTGCGTGCCGCGCCATTTTCACCCACTAATTCTTGACTAAACACAGACACCACCTTCCAATCGCCCTTATCGAGAGGCATTCCAAAACGATCGAGCACCGTTAGTTCAGCCACACTTGTCCACGGATTCCCATTCACTTCCGAGTTGGCCACTAACGAGAGATAGCGCGTGCCGTCAAACGCAACCTGTTGATCCTGGTCCGTATCAGCAAATGTTCCCTCGGCCAGTTGGAAACCCCAATTGACGCCGTCAGTGCTCCCGTAAAATCGAAACATCGCAATTTGACCATTGGTCCCACCGTCTTGCCGTGGTAGATACCCGAAACCGCTCACCGCTTGCTGTTCTCCGAGATCAATGATGATTTCATGTGGGTGTGACGGAGAGCCACCCGACCATTGAGTATGCCAAAACGTGGATGGATTCCCATCAAAGGCATTGATCGCCGCGGCGTTCTCACCAATCAACTCTTCGCTGTCCACCGACTGTAGGGTCCAATTGGTTTTATCTAATGGTGTTCCATTCTCATCCAGTACAGTCAGTTCCGCCATGGATGTCCAAGGATTACCATTGACTTCCGACAGTGCCACCAAGCGGATGTAGCGTAGATCTTCCCCAAAGGCCACCTGCTGCTCTTCAGCCGTATTCGCAAACGTGCCGACAGCTAATGGTGCACCCCAGGAAAAAGTAGACCGACTCCCGTAGAACTGATACTCGGCAATTCGACCATTCTCACCACCATCTTGCCGGGGCAGATAGCGGAAGCCACTCACGACTTGGGATCTCGTCCCGAGACGGATGACGATCTCATGCGGGTGGCCGGGGACACCCGGCCATGTGGTATGCCAGATAGTCGACGGATTGCCGTCAAAGGCATTTTCAGCTACCCCATTTTCGCCAACCAACTCTTCACTATCCGCCGACACCAAGGTCCAGTTGCTTTTATCCAGTGGCGCTCCGAATTGATCTAACAGAGTCAATTCTGCGATGGACGTCCAAGGATTGCCATTCACTTCCGAGTTGGCCACCAATCGGACATACTCCATAGACACAAGCCGCCCCCCTCCAAGAGGTGCAAATTCCGCCATCACCGTATGAGCTTGAGTCATGACCACCGTACACGTGTCGGTGCCACTGCAGCTCGTACCACTCCAATCCGTGCCTCGACTCCACCCCATAAACACAGAGTCTGCATCGGGAGTGGCAGTAAGCGTGATCAAGCTGCCAGGCAAATAGTCTTCTGAACAATCTACACCACAATCGATCCCTGCTGTACCGCTCGTCACCGTGCCAGTGCCTACGCCAAAGAGTCTGACCGTTAATGGTTGAGTTGCACTAACCGGGCCGCCGCGTTCATGGACAAACACGTCATCGAAACCATTGGTATCCCCTGGCACTAAATTGGTCGCCTCGGAATCAAACACCACGTAGCGCCCATTGGCACTCATTGCAGAATCCTCGCTCCGGTCATTCCCTTCTTCCCCACTGCTTGAGATACTCACGCGCGACGTCGTTCCGGCTTGTCGGTCATGGACAAAGACATCCACTGAATCGTTGATATCCCCTGTCACCAAATTGGTGGCGCCAGATTCAAACATCACAAACCGCCCATCAGCGCTGATCGAAGGATTCGTGCCACTGCCTTCTTCCCCACTACTCGACACGCTCACGCGTGTCGTACTTCTGCTCTGTCGATCGTGAACAAACACATCCGTAGCATCATTCGTATCTCCCACCACCAAATTGTCTGCCGCGGAGGAGAATGCGACATAGCGTCCATCAGCACTGATGGAGGCGCCGAAACTTGGAAGAGCCCCTTGTTCGCCACTACTCGACAGACTCACTCGTGACGTATCTCCAGCCTGCTGGTCATAGACAAAGACATCGTAAGTGCTATTAGTATCGGCTACCACTAAGTTTGGTACATTAGAGCGAAACACCACATACCGACCATTAGCACTCATCGAGGGTGATTCGCTAAAACCAAACCCACTCCCACTGATCAGTGTTGTCCCTCCGGTCTGCCGATCATGAATGTAGACGCTCGAGGCACTGTCAATTGGATAAGACGGGTCACCAATGAACACGGATGCAAAGGCCACATATCGCCCGTCGGCACTCAGGGTTGGGCTACGGAACAAACTACCCACTCCTTCAATATTCACTTTCTCCGTGCTTCCAGTTTGCCGATCATAGACAAAAATTGATGCGGTACGATAACCAAATTGATTTTGCCCTGCACTATAGGCGACATAACGCCCATCAGGAGTGATTGCTTGGGAATCACGAAACAATAGGCGCTGCGCAATGCTTGAGTCGGTTATCCGCGAGGTGGTACTGGTTTGCCGGTCATAGAGAAATAAATCGTCTAAGTCATTGGAATCCCCAGGCACGAAATTCGTCGCATAGGAGCGAAAGAACACATAACGCCCATCAGCGCTGATTGAAGCCCTGGAAAATGAATACAATGGATCACTCGATCCATTTCCCTCCTCCCCACTACTCGACACACTCACCCGAGTGGTCTCGCTTGGAGCTGCATGGGCCAAGGTGAGAAACACGGGAGAGAGGCAGGCAAGGGCAAACAGGACAAAAAAAGCCGCAAGAGACTTTCCTGCGACCCAGCAAGTAGAGAGCTGTCGTGATGGTTCGATCCCTTGATCGTTCGTGGTTCTTCTCATGGCCGCACCTCCATAAAATAAACGGATCAACACATAGGCATATTCTAGATTTCAATTAACACTACTTGGTCTGACTTCTCTACATTGTTCTCATCCCTTCCATCCCACTCATCATGCTTTTACATGAATGACAAGGATGATCAACCTTTCATGAACACAAGACGAGGATAGCCCACCATTCGTAGATGGCATACTGGGAAAGCCAATATTTGCTTTCTCTTGTCTTTCACAGAGCAAGACTGGCGCCATGCCTATTTACCTATAACAATCAATAACCTTCCGGAAAATATCACAAGATTCAGCAAATTTTTATTTCAAAAATTAAGAATAGAATTTCAAGGAATTCAAATGCCCGAACAAGATCAACCCTATGGTTTTCGGTCGGCACTCACTCATGACGTTCCGACAGCACTCATCCGTGTAGAGCCCAGAATGAAGGAATCATTCTTGTAGAAAGCTTCTTAAGGCATCCTTGCCCATTCCGGCTGGACCTATTGATGGATGAGGGATTGAAGAACAATCCGCATGAGCTAAAGCGCTGGCAGAAGGGTTGAATCTCAAAGGCTTCCGGCTTGCTCAAAAGTTCGTCCAGCAAGACCGCAGGCATTTGGATGCACGGAGCATACATGCTGTACATGAGCACGGGAATTTGGCGACCTGCCTGCGCGAAGCCTCTACGGCTGCTTGCGCGCCAAAGCTGGCTTCAGCGGCGAGCGCGAAGGCAGGGAACACCGCTGGCGGATTTCTGCAACAGATCACTTATTCTAGGCGGAGATTATCGAAGTAGAGGGTAAATTCTTCTGGTGGGCTGACGGTAAACAGTAGAACTTTCCTGATCGAACTCATATCCATTTCTCGGCTTACTGGTGACCGTTGAATATCTTCTATTGTTATTTGGATATGGTTGATGCCAGGCAACACCATGATGCGCCGATTGAATCCATCCGTATAGGTACGGTTGTACTCCGCATCATCAATTCGAATAGCCATTTGTTGTGGGTGTGATAACTCGGAAAAAATTTCAAACTGCAAATACGTATATCCTCGCCAATCAGGATAGGGTTCATCTAAGAGAATCCCTGGGTATTTCTTCAGATGAAATTTCACCTGTCCCACAAGGTCATCAGTTGATTTCTCCCATCCCACCGGTGGTACCACAATCTGAAGTTTACTATCTCTCGCCTTAACAAATTTCATTTCCCACTCTGAAGAAAATTGTACAAAAGACGGAAAGCGATTGGCTCGATCCCAATACACATAAGTCCATTCAATCACAGGCAGAAGCGTAATCCCAAGAACCAGGATCACACACACGTGAAGGATGAATTTTCGAGGGCGTTTTCGCCATTTCACCCATGCCTCAGGAAGATGTGCATCATAGGTGAAGAATAGTGCCAGTCCACAGATTGCTCCTACAATGTCGTGAAAGACATCAGAGAGGCTCGTCTGCCGCGCGATGTCGAACGATTGTAGTCCCTCAGTCAGGAACGCAAGAGCTAACACTCCCAATAGGGAAAGACCATAATGTCGAATACTCGACCAGCGTGATGGCTTCGTAAGTGTCCTAGAAATCCACAACAACACTATGGCCACGAGCCCGAACAATGGCACGTGACCGAAATTGTTCACGGCTTTCCACAAAAAAGTATGTGACGGCATCGGGAGAAACAGAACAGAAAGAATTCCAACAAGAAGGCAGCCAAGGACTACCGCCTGCTTGAGGCTTTGAGAGGATCGGGCCGATTGACTATTCAATTTACGCGAGACTCATCACAGGACGCGCATCGAGGGTTTGCGCTCCATCTCGAAAGAGAATGGGTTTGGAGGTATGCGAGGAAATGCGATCTCCAGGAAGAATGATCCCGACAAGATTGAGTGGATCAGCTGGTGCCAGGCGAATGTCTTGCGAACCGGCTTGTGGGTCTCGACGGATAGCTCGCAGGGCTTCAACGGCTTCAGGTAACGCGAATTGTTCACCCGTAAATCCATCCACAAAACGTCCGCCTCGCATTTCCCCACGCCATTCCATTTTTCGATATTGGATGAGCAACTCACGCCAGGTCAGAGGAAGAGATTCCCGTTTCAATACATCACTGAAAATCACGCCATAACGACGCGCCAATTGTTTAGCCCACTGCTCATGGGGATGAACCTTCGAAGTCGCTTCTGCTTCTGAATCTAGGGCGTGCCCTTCAAACAAGGCCCAACGTCCGGCACTATGGCGTGGTCGTCTGGCACGATCTTTCCCTTCCGCTCGTCGTCGCCGGGGATCAACTAATGCGCGCAAGGGATCAAACCCATCCGCCGTGACTAATCCAGTTGCTACAAGCTCCCACAACGCTTGCTCAACTTCCGCAGCCACATGACCCGTACGAATGGTTAGATCTGAAAAAAAACACGCGCCTCGCTGCTCCAAGCATTCATAGATCGCTTCTGCCACACCACTCAAACTTAATCGAATACTCAGAGGGCCAGAAGCCTTACCAGGTCGAGCCAATGCCAACATCCACTCGATATTTTCGCGCCACACAAAACTGATGGGGGCCATGCTCGTTGGTGTGATGCGCCGAAATGACTCGCCCTCGACAACCGGTCGCAGATTCGGTTTCATGTCTGGCGGCGTGAGTCGTCCCCAAGTCACTTCACCTCTCAGACAGAGATTGTCGAGCCATTCAGGTTTGTAATTCGCAACACGGGCTTTGAGAACAGAGCCTTCCCAAGCAGACGCAGAGGTTTCATATCCGCCTAACTGGGCGAGGACTTCGCGAAGTCCCGCTTCGCCATGCAGTTGTGAACCTGCCGCACAATGCTGCCAGCGAAACAGAAATCGCATAAAATCTGAAGCGGCCACTGGTTCAATTTCCCGACGTAACGCTGTGACCGTTCGACGATGAATGCGAGCTAAAAGACTGCGGTCGCACCACTCATCGTCTTGTAGTTGCTCGACTTTACCCTCACCCCTGCCCTCTCCCTGGAAGGGCGAGGGAGTATGAGGGCGAAATCGGCCGCGTAGGATTTGTCCTTGGTCTTCCAATTGGAGTAATGCCTGAGAAACATGGGAAGTTGCTATCCCTAAACGATCGGACAATTCCGGCATAGTGATAGGCCCGATATGAGGCATCCACCCTTGCACCACATAGAGAGCGGCCGATTCAGATGAATGGGTTTCGGTTTCATCATTCACCCATGGCTCTTGTTTGCCAGCCAGAACGTCTACTTGGGGAAATAACACGTGAACGCGCGCCACATGTTCTTGAGTCGTCCATCCTTCGATACTCGTCGCTCCTAGAGACTCTTCAGGCCTGACGCGAAGAAACAGGGCTCGGTCTTTGGCTACGAGACGTTCTAACTCATCACGCCAGGCTTCTCCATCGCTCTTTGGCAGCCATCCCATAACGTGCAACACATCATAAACCTCGTCCTCATCTCGCACTCGCGGCCACGCTTCCTCAAGAACGGCCTCAATAGCCAGTGGATCTAATGCCCCAATTTTCCCATCGAAGGAAGCAGGTAATGTTCGCCGAAGATTAACGGCTCGAGCTCGTCGTTCCTCCAACGGGGCATCATCCAAAAATGCGTACGGATTGGCATTCAAAATTTCATGGGCAAAAAGTGACGGGACGGGAGATTCGACCGCCCGAACTTGAATCAACTGAGTATCGATGTGCTCCAATACTCGACGGAGGCCCTCGATATCCATCGCTTCAGTCAAACAATCTCGTAACGTTTCCTTTACCAACGGATGCTCCGGCACGGGAATATCGCCCACATGATTGTCTCCACACGCCGCCGCCATAGGGAAGGCTGCTGCGAGCAGATCTTCAGCTCGCATTCGCTGAAGGTGAACTGGCACTCGCTTCCCTTTCTGAAACCGTAAGAGGGCTAATGAACGGCTGATATTCCATCGCCACCGTGTCATAAACAATGGCGTCGCCAAGGTGGCTTGAATCAACACATCTCGCACGGTCTTCGGTTGGAGAAATTGAAAGATCGACTCCAATGGAAAGCTATGTTGTTCGCCAAGAGAAAGCACCAATCCATCATCGGTGGCTGCGGCTTGCAATTCAAAATCAAAATTCACACAAAATCGTTTACGGAGAGCCAACCCCCACGCACGATTGAGTCGTCCACCAAATGGCGCATGCACCACGAGTTGCATACCCCCCGCTTCATCAAAGAATCGTTCGGCAATTATACAGTCTTGCGTCGGTACACCACCCAAAACTTGCACGCCACCAGCCACATAGGCCAACAATTGATCAGCCCCGGCGGCATCCACCCCACATTCCTCAAATAATTGCTGTCGTGCGGAAACATCCCCAGACGTCGCACCCTGCTCCAGCAATTGATGAATAATCAGCCTGACCTCTGCCACAGCATGCGACAGTTCCTTCGAGCGTGAAGGAGCTTCACCGCGCCAAAAAGGAATATTAGGTGGCTGACCATGAGCATCTTCCACCCGCACTTTTCCTGTTTCAATGGCCCTGATGCGCCACGACGTAGTTCCAAGCAACATAATGTCACCCGCCAAACTCTCAATGGCAAAATCTTCGTCGACCGTGCCCACGACCGTGCCGTCAGGCTCAGCAACAACCGAATAGGTGGCCGTCTCGGGAATAGCGCCGCCAGAAGTCAAAGCCGCCAACCGCCCGCCTCGTCGAGGTCGAAGTCGACCTTCACGTCGGTCATAACTCAAGTAGGCATATAATCGACGACGTCCAGGCACAAATCCTTCTGCGATGAGATCTATCAACGATTCAAATGTTTCCCAAGTGATCTCCCGATAGGGATAGGCTGACCGACACAGATCAAACAACACCCGCACATCCCATTCCTGCGCCGCCACTTCCGCAATAAGATGTTGAATGAGAATATCGAGGGGTGCCGACGGGATCTCAATGGATTCCAATTGCCCCTGTCGAATGGCTCGTACTACCGCTGCACATTCCACCAACTCATCTCGTGTGGTACAAAATATTCGACCTTTAGGCACCGCCCCAACCCAGTGACCTGCCCGGCCCACACGCTGAAGACACGTGGCAATAGCACGAGGCGAACCAATTTGGCACACCACATCAATAAACCCAATATCAATTCCTAACTCCAACGACGCCGTCGCCACCATCACCTTTATTTTTCCGGTCTTTAAACGATCCTCAGCGGCCAGCCGGAGTTTTCGAGACAAACTGCCGTGATGCGAGGCCACTTGATCCTCACCCACCCGCTCACTTAAGTGATGGGCAATACGTTCCGCCAAGCGTCGCGTATTCACAAAGACCAACGTCGAACGATGTTGCTCAGCCAAAGCCGCAATACGGTCATACACTTCAGACCAGATCGCATTGGACGCAACCGCACCCAATTCATCCTGAGGTACTTCCACGTGCAAGTCCAACGTTCGTCGATGTCCCACATCCACAATGTGACAATCTGCCGATTCAAAGAGAGACCCTTGCTGGTCCTTCTTCCGATATGCAGACTCACCCACAAGAAACTGCGCAACTTGTTCTAACGGTCGTTGCGTCGCCGACAAACCAATGCGAACTAACCGCTGCTTGGTCACCACATCTAACCGTTCCAACGACAGGGCAAGATGTGCACCTCGTTTATTAGGCGCCAGGGCATGAATTTCATCAACGATCACAGTATGCACACCGGTTAATAATTCTCGGCTCCGTTTGGCGGTCACCATCAGGAATAACGTTTCTGGGGTCGTGACTAAAATATGCGGTGGGTGTTTGAGAAGTCGTTGCCGTTGCGCAGGGGGCGTATCTCCAGTTCGGACCTCGACCCGAATATTGGGACTCAGCAAACCGGCAGACAGCGCCAGTTGACTGATCTCATCTAATGGCTGCTGTAAATTTTTATGGATATCATGACTCAGCGCACGAAGAGGCGACACGTAGATGACCTGAATACCATCAACCAACTCCCCATGAATCGCCTGATGCAATAATCGGTCGATACAAGTCAAAAAAGCGGCGAGAGTTTTCCCCGATCCAGTAGGGGCAGAAATCAGCGCATGTTTTCCAGACTGAATCGCTGGCCAACTGGCCTGCTGCACATCCGTCGGCTCCCCCAACGTCGTGGAGAACCATTCTTGAATGACTGGATGAAACGCTTGCAGAGGCATGAATTACGTCTTTCCCCCTCCTTTTTAAGAAGCAGAAGAAGAGATAGAGATTGAGAAACTGAATGATATCCTAGCCCTTCCCACCGAAGGGGTAAAGCCCTCAGATATTGGCTATATGTGGATAAACATGGGATTTACTTGTATGCATAAATCGTGCATACTTATACACATGAGAACGACATTGAATATCGACGAGCAGCTCCTTCGTAAAGCCGCAAAGCTGACTGGAGTTCAAGAGAAGACTTCCTTAGTTCGGCTAGGCCTGGAGGCCCTCATTTCCAAAGAAGCCGCCCTTCGACTGGCTCACTTAGGAGGATCAGAGAAGCAACTCAAATTAACCCCGCGACGCCGATCCGTCTCCAAGCCATGACCCTGGTAGATACATCCGTCTGGGTGAATCATCTCAGAACTGGAAGTACCTGCCTCATATCCTTACTGCAGGAAGAGCTGGTTCTGATCCATCCATATGTCATTGGAGAGTTGGCTTGTGGGATGCTAAAAAATCGCTCAGAAATCCTGGGCTTACTCAAAACCCTTCCCGAAGCTCAAATACCTGAACATC
>JAJDBQ010000103.1 GCA_029261255.1 Nitrospirales bacterium | reverse complement strand
TTGGATGATGGAATTTGATCTGTGGAATAACTGGATGGCGATGGCGATGATGACGCCAGCCCTTTGGGCGGTGTCATGCATCATTGATGTGTGTTTTGTCGGCGAGCGTATCTTTCGTTATCCATCAGATGGTCCCATCATCTCAGGGCTCTTCTGTGTGCTACCTGTCTTCGTGTTACTCACAGAGATCGGCGGATGGGAGGCGGTCACCTTCTGGATTGCTTGGCCAGCATTCTTGGCTGGTGTGTGCTACTTCCTGCATCTCTATTTTGTGTTTAGGGCTCTCTTTACGATTAACGACGCCTCATGCTCCGAAACATTTAACACGTTGACCGTTTTTTTTGTTCCTCTCATGGCGTTCATCCTGTTAGGAGAACGACTAGCTCCTATCTGTTACCTGGCAATTATTCTGGCTCTTACTGGGATTATGGTTTTGATTCGTTACCACATGTCTGGCGTCCATCGACGTGCCGTAGGATTCCTCACGATCGCGGTCATGTGTATCTCGATGACGATGGTCTTGCAAGCCTGGGTTTTTGAACATACGGCCTATTGGAATGGGATCGTGCTCTTTGGGCTTGGCACATTTCTCACCGCGTTGATTGTTGGTGGTGTGCAACGGGCACGGCGTCGACGCATTCTTGGGTTGTGCTGGCGTTTCGGGGCGATATTTTTTGTGGCGGAATTGCTGCAACTGGATGCTGTTCTGGCCTCGCAAAGGGCAACAGACATTGGGCCCTCGGTTTCGTTTGTGGCAGTCGTGGAATGCAGCCTCCCGCTGTTTGTCATGATGTTTAGTGGTGGGCTGTTGGTGATCTCGCAACGGTGGAAGGTACTGAACACTGATATCTATGACACCTTGTTGCTGCAGATGACTTCCATGCCGGTCAAATTGACATCGGTGGCTCTCATCTTAAGTGCGATTCTGATGGTGCAAATAAAGACCAGTTAAGAATTCATGTTTCTAAGAAAGGAAAGTATGGCGATGGACACTTGTATCTTTGGCGAACATCTCACCATTGATGGATATGGCGGAGAGTATGTCTTTTTGAATGATCGAGAAGTGGTGGAACATTGTCTCATTGAATTGCCTACATTGCTGGATATGCATCCGCTTATCCCGCCAATGGTGAAATGGGCCGAATCGAATGATCTGAAAGATCCTGGTGGATGGAGTGGCTATGTGTTAATCGCTGAAAGTCATATCAGCATTCACACGTTTCCCCGCCGACACTTTCTAAGCGCAGATGTCTATACCTGTCGGAATGGGACGGATACCAAAAAGGTGATTTGCTATTTCACGGAAAAGTTTGGTCTGGCTGACACAGAGACCTGTTTCCTCAAGCGCGGGACAAAGTATACCGTTCGTAACATCGTTTCCTGACTGACGATGGGAACTGATGGGATTTAATGATTGGAATAATCAAAGGGAGGGGTAATGTGGTAGGCGAAAAACGTAAGGCTGCGTTTCGACGTTTAGCAATGTGGTTAAGCAATGTGGATCCCATTGCTGTCTTACCAAGGCATGGTATTTTTACTTTACTGGAAAACGAGAAGTGTGGGCAGGGTCCATGGGCCAGGTTCTAAACCCATTATGAATGAAATGATTCGGATTGAGAACTGATGTTTTGTGCCGAGATTATCTCCCCTGCATTGTACAGCAGGAGAAAGAAAGAGGAATGGAAATGTCGACTCTAAAATTTAAGGTGGGTTTATTCGTTGTTGTATGGTTGGGCATTTGTTTGTCTCCGGTCCATTCAGGAACCTACAGCAGAGATGTCAGGTTGTATGGAGCTGTTGAGACGACCAAGATCTCTGGATTTCAAGGAACGACGTTTACACTTCAGGATGATAACGCTGATCATGCCATTTACGGAATTCGATCTGTAGAGCGGCGTGATCACCCCTGTTGGGTATTAATTCGTACTGAAAATATTAATGATCACACAGATGATTCAGGTGGGGCCACCAAAGATTTGTGTGGCGGGAAAGCCACCAGTTCATTGTTGAACGTTCAGTATCCTAATGCGGGGTTGTATGAACCACGGGTTTTCGTGCGGGGTGTTCGTGTGTGTATGAATAGTAAGGGGACACGGGTAAAAGGCTTTCAGCTTCGCGGCCGGGAAATTACAGATGATGGGACGCCTATAGACGTGACCCTCACGGAATCGTTCACTTACCTTTTTGGAGGAGGTGGAGGGGAGCCCGAAATTCCTGACCCAAGGCAGCCGAAGGACCAACGGAATAACTGTAACGAGGATGAATGGAAAAAATGGGCAGAATGCTCGCATCGCAGCCATATTGCCAATGGCGCGGTTCTGCATTTTGAAGGGGGGAATCAACCACGTGCTTTGACAGGCATTGCTTTGCAATGTCAATTTGTAGGAAAGCTCCACGACCAGAAAAATTAGAGATAAACGTAATAAAGCATTGACTAAAGCTTGGCTTCCAGCGAAGGCTCGATGAACAACATTACAAGAGTGGAGAAAACGACATTCCAGGATAATATTTCTTTTCCGCTAATATGGAAAGTAGCTTCACCATGGGAACTTCAGGAGGAGGTGGCCCGCGCACTCAACTGTTGGCGCTTTTAGAACTTTCCCTGGGAGTTGAGGCTCTCTCGGCATACGTCCAAGTTCAATATTATCCCTGCAAGTCGGATGTGAGGGTGTCAGTTGCCATCCATAATTCCTACAAAACATTTTTGAAGGCCGAGTCGATAACCCGGTTCTTTGTGATACAGGATCCATCGGTCCACCATTTCGAGGGGTAGAATTCTTCCTTGAAGTGATAATCCAGAAAAGCCAATGGCTGGATGGAGCGGCTCGTGCCAGATTGGTGCTCTGGTTGTGTTCTTTCAGAGTGTGGGTCTGTAGGACTTGTTCATGGTTCCGGCTAGCGTCTGTTGAATTGGCTCAAAGCCACGGTGAGTGTGGCAAAACTTAGGTGTGGGGTTCTCCGATATAATCGGAGTTGGGCCGTGGCTTGCCGAATCACCTGGAGATGATCCATTATTCCATTTTTGAGAGGTCTCGTACCGCACCTGTGTCGGCGCTGCTGACGAAGGCGGCATAGATTTTCAAGGCGGTACTGACTTTGCGGGGACGCGGATTGGCTGGCTTCCAACCTTTTTGATCTTGTTGCGCGCGACGAGTTTGTATTGCGGCATCATCTAACAGCACGTTGATGCTGCGGTTAGGAATATCAATGGTGATACGATCTCCGTTTCGTACCAATCCGATTGCACCTCCTGCCGCGGCTTCTGGTGAAATATGACCAATGGAGAGGCCTGAGGTGCCGCCGGAAAATCGACCATCAGTCAGGAGCGCACAGGCCTTGCCCAATCCTTTCGACTTAATGTACGACGTTGGATACAACATTTCCTGCATACCGGGTCCACCACGCGGTCCTTCATAACGGACAATGATCACATCTCCTGCGTTGACTTTTCCCTCGAGAATGTTGGCCACCGCCTCTTCCTGAGATTCGGTCACATGGGCTTGGCCGGTGAAGACGAGGATGGATTCGTCCACGCCCGCAGTTTTCACCACGCAGCCATCTTCAGCAATGTTGCCCTTGAGGATGGCCAATCCCCCATCGCGACTAAACGCATGTTCAGCAGAATGGATACATCCTTTTTCACGATCAGTATCGAGTGAGGGCCAGCGTGTGGCTTGGCTAAAGGCTTCTTGCGTGGGAATGCCTGCTGGTCCGGCTTGATAGAATTCCGCAATCTTGGGATCGGGGTTGCGCATGATATCCCACGTGTCTAAGGCTGCTTTGAGGGTTGGGCTATGCACGGTGGGCAGGGACGTGTGCAGCACGCCTGCGCGATCTAATTCACCCAGGATGCCCATAATGCCCCCGGCACGGTGGACGTCTTCGATATGATATTCTGGAGTATTAGGAGCCACTTTGCAGAGTTGTGGAATCTGTCGTGATAGGCGGTCAATATCGTCCATGGTAAAGTCCACTTCAGCTTCATGGGCAATAGCGAGAAGATGTAAAATGGTGTTGGTGGATCCTCCCATGGCGATATCAAGGGCCACGCAATTTTCAAATGCCTGTTTGGTGCCGATGCTTCGAGGCAAGATGCTATGGTCATCCAGTTCGTAGTAGCGGTGCGCTAAGTTGACAATCACGGACCCGGCTTCTTCAAACAGGCGTTTTCGATCAGCATGTGTTGCCAAGAGAGTTCCGTTCCCAGGTAGGGCGAGTCCCAGCGCTTCAGCAAGACAATTCATGGAGTTGGCCGTAAACATGCCTGAGCACGAGCCGCAAGTGGGGCAGGCACTCCGTTCATATTCTGCCACTTTTTCGTCGGAGGCCTTTTCGTCGACAGCAATGACCATGGCATCGACGAGGTCGAGTCGGTGATCAGCCAACGCGGTTTTCCCGGCTTCCATGGGGCCGCCGGTGACAAAGATGACTGGAATGTTCACCCGCATTGCGGCCATGAGCATTCCTGGTGTGATTTTATCGCAGTTGGAAATACAGACGATGGCATCGGCGCAGTGGGCGTTCACCATATATTCCACTGAGTCAGCAATGAGGTCCCTGGAAGGGAGGCTATAAAGCATGCCATCATGGCCCATCGCGATCCCATCATCCACGGCGATGGTGTTAAATTCTTTAGCCACCCCACCGGCCTTTTCAATTTTACGAGCCACCAACTGGCCCATATCTTTGAGGTGCACATGACCCGGCACAAACTGCGTAAAGGAATTGGACACGGCAATAATAGGTTTGCTGAAGTCTTCATCCTTCATGCCGGTGGCGCGCCAGAGGGCACGAGCCCCCGCCATATTACGGCCACTGGTTGATGTGCTAGAGCGATAAGCAGGCATAGGAACTCTCTTCTCTATAGAGTGAATGGTCAAAAGGGATCAAAAAATAAGTCTAACAGATCCTTGCCTGAGAAAAGTGGCACTTTTGGCAGTGCACTCTTTCTCTCATGAATTCTTGCCATGCGTGCTTTTATGAGTGCGATGTCATCATGTTGAACAATGCGATCACAGATCGAATGCGTTCTTGGCTAGAATTCGGCGCCGTCTTGTCCACAGGTTTGGTGTATTTGGTCTTCATTAGTATGGGGGCCAAGGGACTCTTTATCGGATTCGCTAGCCTGAGTTGGATTGGCTATGTCATATGGCGAATACGGCAAGATTCTCATCTATGGGTGACGTGGGGCTTCCATACGGAGAATCTTGGGGCAGCCTTTTTCTGGCCCACAATTATTTTTGTGCTCGGAGTCGTCTTCATGGCTTGGTACGGGACCGCGAATGGGCACATGCTGTGGACAGAGCATATTCTGGCTTTGCTCCTCCTCTATCCCTTATGGGGGATTCTTCAACAATTTTTAGTGCAAGCGTTGGGTGTGGCCAACATCATGGCACTCTTTCCGAGGCAAGGTTGGATGCTGGCGCTGCCGGTTGGGGTTTTCTTATTTTCTTTGGTGCATTATCCCGACGGGTGGTTGTTGATGCTGGCGACTGGGGCGATGGCCTGTTTCTTTATTCCCTGCTATCTCCGTGATGGAAATCTCTGGCCATTGGGCTTGTATCACGGATGGCTTGGTACCTTTTTCTATTTGTGGGTCTTAGGCCGTGATCCCTGGGTGGATGTTTTTGGTTAGCCGTCTTTTCCCTTCCTCTTACTTGACCCCATGGTCTTTGGGAGAGTAGAAAAACAACACTACATTTTTTGTTTGAATAAGGGAGCAGGTATTATGGAAAACAATCCGCTGATAATCTCTGATTCAGAACGCAAGGCGCTTCTCTATGAGCGATTTCGAGATGTCTGTTTAGTAGAGAAGGAAGTCTGGACTGAGCTTTATATGCCTCGGCAAGTCGAGAAGGGCATGGTCATGACCAATCAGCATGAGTGTTATGAGGTGTTGATTGATGACGAAGCAATTGAAGATGCTTTGGAAGCCAATATTCCTTTAGGTGCGAAGTCGTTAGGCGCCGCGATTGAAGAATATAAAGACCACATTTCGTTTCG
>JAJDBQ010000102.1 GCA_029261255.1 Nitrospirales bacterium | reverse complement strand
TATCCGCCTTTTTGGCCAAGTGATCGGCAATCTGCGACTTCGTCATGGCTTTTCCCATACGGACCTCCTCCTCACATTAAAAATGATTAGTAACACAGCCCATTTGGTGTTTCAGAATTTCAAGGAAGGGATGCCTTGTTTGTCACCTTCATTCAAGGTACGTCAGGAACATGTGTTCCTCTTCTAACAACGGCGGCTGAGTCTACCGAAACACAGAAAAACTGTCAACCAAAAAACAAGCCCAGCGCGAGGAATCTACGTTTGAGGAGAAATTCATTGGAGTTCTTGCCTTGCTGCCTTGGTATTTCTCACGGTAGAGTAGGCTGGCCATTGGATGAAAGACGAGATCATAGGTATTCGTTTTGAATGAAATAACCATTTAATATACAGATGAGGCCTTAATTATGGGAAAAGAATTACCGGTTATTCCCAACCCCAAACAATCAGAGACTGAAGACAAGGAAGAGCTCCTGTATTCACGGGTTTTTTGCTCTCGTGAGGACAGCCCGCCGTTACGGCTTCTGTTGGATTTCCTTAAATCAAAAAACCAGATTCCCTTGATTCCAAAAATGGAGAAGGAGGCTTTGGAAGATTGGGATTGGGTCCACATCTCGTTAGGCTACAATCGAGACCGACAACCCATTAAGCTTTTTTGTATACGTAATCGTGGCACGTACGAAGATGTCTTTCAGACGGAGAAGACGGGGTTCACGAACAGGCTCTCTGCCTTTGACGATGTTGAAGCACAAATTGCCACCGAATTGATTAGCACATCGCATTTCATTGCGACCACTCAAATGGTAAAAAATGATATTACCGATGATGGTTATGATTTTAACGGCTGGATCTTGGAATTTTTTCAAGAAAATTGCAATGGAATCGTGCAAATTGATGGACAGGGCTTTTATTCTCCTAAAGGAGAACTTGTGGTTGATATGGAAGAAGGCAACGAATCGGATAAAGATATTGGACCAACGCCTCAACCGGAAGCCGCATCATAGAAATCGTACCGTTCCTTCGTAAAACCTTCTATCTAGTTAGCTTGGAGCGCAGCATCCATGGCTTTGCCATATGTTTGCTGGGGTATGGCTGATAACCCATTACGATAGCCATTCCCATCTTTAAGCACCTCGATTAACGCTCCAGTATCAAGAAGAGACGGGTCATTCACCACATCTCCATGACAGACAAGAAGGTCAGCACGGTGTCCTTCAACCAGTGTTCCTGTATCCGTCAGGCCGAGTTGTTCAGCGGCCAATCCCGTCGCACCAAACCACGCAGATAATGCGGGCACACCTTCATGTATCAGGGCTGCTAATTCCATATAATTGCGTCCATGCATATCTGATAAGACCGGGTCTGTTCCCGCTAATAATTTCAGCCCGCTTGCATGTGCCAGTTTGACTGCTCGTGCATGGCTTTCCGACACGGCTTGAACTTTGGAAGTGATAAATTCATTAAATTCTCCTGATTGCAACAAACGCTGCCCTACCCATGAGGTTGGTGTCACTCGACAGTTTTTCGCATACGCCAATTCGGCCAGTTCTTCATCCATAAAGGAGATATGTTGAATGTCTTTCACCCCTGCCTCGATCGCCAGGCGAATCCCGCTGTGACTATGTGCATGTGCGGCGACATACATGCCCCGTCCCGCCGCTTCATCGCAAATGGCATCCATTTCTTCCAAGGTAAAGTCACGATGCTCTAAATGATCTGACGGAGAAACTACGCCAGGGCTGGCGCAAATCTTCACCAAATCTCCCCCACAGGCCGCTATTTCTCTGACCCGCTTTCGGCATTCCCATGGGCCATCCACGATGCTGGAAGGACGCCCCGGACCTGCGGGCCACAATCGAGACAATTCGCCACAGCAGCGATCGGGCCCGCGAAAATCAGCATGCCCACCTGTTGTCGACAACATACAAATCGCCAGTTGTAAACGAGGGCCCAAGAGGACACCCTGCTCCTCTAAGCGCTTTAAGACCTGAGTTGCACCTCCGACATCTCTGAGTGTCGTGACTCCGCCATTGACCAATGTTCGATACATAATGCGTTCGGCCCAAAATGGCGCTTCGGGTGAATTCATGCGATCAAGATTTTCATTGCCGACACCCCATAATGTGACATGTCCATGGCAATCAATGAGTCCCGGTGTGACCGTATAAGCTGAACAGTCAATGATCTGCACATCAGAAGTCTGAGGATGGGGCAATTTGTGTGGTTGCACTTTTTTGATTCGACCGTCGTCAATCCAGACGTCCATGCCTTCGTGAATGGCATCAGTTGTCGCCGACATCCCGTTATACAGTTTGTGAATATTTGAGAGAATGATCATGGCAATCCTTTACAGAAATGAATGGACTATCAATCAATAGTAATATCTTCTTTCGTCCTAAACAACTCCTGGATGAGCCGTGAATTGTGGGATGAATGTATGCCTCTAGCCCAGGGCTACGATGTATTCATCTGTAATGATCAGGGCATATTTGGAAGAAGGTGAAACTTGGGAAGTTCTCGATAAAGGTTTTCTACGTGTAGGCAAACGAATAAATGATCGGCCATAAGACTGATTGCATGGGGTGAAGGTGATAATGACCCTTCTTGAAAACATGAAAGAAAGCGTACGGCAGAGAACTGACCAAATAGAGACTGTACAGGAGAGAGAGGTTTAGAGGGCTGGTTGTGTTTCTTGGGAAATTAAGAATGATGCCAGAGGGTGAGGACGGCGGGTTGTGTGCGAGGGCGGAGCGGAGTGTCGTGTACATATTGGCCGCGACAGACAAGACCGGTGGCTTCAGCAAGGTCTCGGGCGACAATGGCTTCGGTAGGACTGTGGTTTATCATGACAAAAGTGCCACCAAAAACGAGGTTATTCGCAATTCGAGCAAAAATCACAGCTGGGTCAAATAAACTTAATGGTAAGCGCCAAGCAAGGAGCGGTTGAGGAGTCACAAACGGAAACCATGTTGTAATGATGTCTGCGGATTGGTTGTACTGTCGGTAGTCTGAAACAACATAGTGTGTATTCGGTAGGCCCTGAATATGGCCATGGGCGTAATCGATACGACTTCGCCCGTTGCAATAGAGTCGATGCCCTTCCACTTCCGTCCCAACAAGATGTGACGGGCGAAAAAAGGACTGTAGGGCAGCCGCATAGGCGAAGTTGGCACTTCCTACATCACACATGTCTTGGCTCTCTGAAATATGCCAATTCAGCGCATGACAGGCGCGATCAAGTAAATCTAAATACCCATAGTTGATTAGGCTTGTTTCTGGCGGGCACCGCAATTCAAATCGTGTGCCGTAAATGGATGCGAGTTCTTCTATGCGGACATGTTGTGTCGGTGTCAGGTTAAGCCGAGTTCCAAGAGGATTTTCTCGATAGGTCCCTCGTGACCATCGCAGGGCCTGTGAGGCTTCGTACCAGAATCGATGATAACCTGACCGTAATCGATCGGTCAGGGTAAGGTGTGGTTGCACGTGTTCTTGAATATTCCGAAGGATTGGCTTCCTTCGGTCTTGTCTCTGGCGGCTGGTTCGTTTGAATTGGCTGTTCATCGTTGTCTTGCTACTGTTCTTGTCGGTTCTTGCTCTGCTGCTCTTGATGATGTTCGGAGGGCGGTCAAGTGCCTGAAACTCATCTCTTGCCTAGCATAGTGTCTCTCACGTTCGCCTCTGTGAAATAAGGGTCCACGATCTTTTTTTAAGAAATGTTAAAAATGCTCCGATATTTTACCCAACAGGGTTATTCTATATACGAGATTTTAGAGGATTTGATGTGCAAATCGCACTTATTCCAGGCAATGAACAAGCCCGTATTCAAGCTCTTTTGCGGTATGAGATTTTGGATACAGAGCCTGAAGCTGCGTACGATGACTTTGTGACGATTGCTTCCTATATTTGCCAGACCCCTATTGCACTGATCAGTCTGGTCGATCCCACTCGCCAATGGTTTAAAGCACAGATAGGGTGCCCGGCGCCGGAAACCTCTCGCGATATTGCGTTTTGTTCCCATGCGATTCATCAATCTGATGCGTTTGTCGTTCCTGATACTCTCACTGATCCGTGTTTCGCTGATAATCCTTTAGTGACCGGTGATCCGCATATTCGATTTTATGCTGGTGCGCCCCTTATCACACCCGAAGGATTGGCCATTGGGACATTATGTGTCATTGATCGTGAACCACGGACTTTATCACCGGAACAAATATCTGCGTTGCAAACATTGGCTCGACAGGTCGTGGCTCAATTGGAACTTCGCCGTCTCACGAAAGAGCTCGAACAGGTTCTGGAAAGCAAGAACAAGCTTTTTCACATCTTGTCCCATGATTTGCGTTCACCCTTTAATGGGATCTTGGCCTTCTCCAGGACGTTGGTGGAAGAAGGGGAAACTTTGACGAAGGATGAAATTCAAGACTTTTCACAAACGGTTCTGACGTCTGCTGAACAGTTTATGCAACTTATTGATAATCTTTTGCAAAGCACTCGATTTGAATTAGGAGCGTTGGAATTTCAGCCAGCCAATATTGCCATCGATACCGTGATTGGCAATGTTCAGGCTCTCTTAAAAGGGAATGCGACTCAAAAAATGGTTGATCTGGTCTATGAACCACATCCGGAGATTGAAGTCTTTGCGGACTCGACGATGCTCCATTCCATATTTCAGAATCTCATCGGCAACGCCATTAAGTTTACTCCTGACAAGGGCACTGTCACGATCGAAGTAAGCAATCAAGGTGAATTGATTCAAGTATCAATCATTGATACGGGGGTTGGTGTGCCATCAGAAATGGTTGCTGGTCTATTTGAGTTGAAGGCTCACAGATCGACGGATGGTACTTCTGGTGAAAAAGGGACGGGGTTGGGACTGTTGTTGTGTAAAGACCTCGTTGAGAAGCAGGGAGGGCGGTTATGGGCGGATTCGGTGGTTAGTCAAGGAACGTCCTTTCATTTCTTACTGCCAAAAGGCAATTCTTCTGTGCCGGTGTAATTGAAACGCCTGTATTGGGAAATGGCTCAGTCTGACTCCCTCCTTTCTGAGTGGTCGAATGACTTATTAAAATTTCTTGGTTCGCTGCTTATTGTGCCTGTAGGAACAGTATTCTTAGGCAAATGCGAAGGTCAGGTAACGTTAGTTTGTTGAGAGCGAGGCAGGAATTATGGGTTTCTTCGTCGTTCTTGATCTTATTCGAGAGGGATCAATATCTCGAGTCCGCCCATAATGTCGTTGAGTTTGAAGTCGCGTTTGGGGCTTCCTTCATGCGCATTATGACAGTTGACGCAGGCTCGGCTCACAGCACGATCCGGGAAAATGGTCTGATGGTATTTTCGTCCCTCTAATTCAATTTCCCGTTCTGCAACTTCACCAAAGTTTACGACTTGTTCTAGAGCATGTCGGTCCTTTTCGGATTCTGGCTCGTTTTCCTGATTAATGGGCCATATACTAATCAGTCGGTAGCGAAACGGTTTTCCCCGCACCTGCAGTCCCCGTGAAGATTCTTTAAAAAATTGTGCAGGGAGAGGTAAGGTACGGTCTTCCCGCCATTTTTCCGTGGCATTCACAATCAGCATAGCTTCCATGCGCTCTACCACATGTTGGGTATAAAAAGTGCGATCGGCCTGGAGTACGGCGTGCAGATAATCAGCAACGACTCGAATTGGGAGCCCGTTGGTTGGTGCCATGTTAAAACCAAGGCCCCAGCCGCACAGAAGGCCTAGGATTCCTGTTGTTAATGCGATGAGGATGGTTTTTCTGCTCATAGCTCCTCATTTTTCAGTAGAACAGAAGAGTTGTTGATTGTCATAACCTGAACATCTTCTTGAAGAACGAGCCTGGTTGCATGATAGCAAGACTGACTCATTCTCTACTACTGGCCGAAAGTGTGGGAAGTATTTCTATGAGCCTAGAGAGAAAACTATATGGACAGGTGGCAAACGAATTTCGTAGGCTCCTGAATTGTAAGTGTTACTTATTAGAAATCGAGTATTACCTCGGTTTTTGTAGATTCATTTCTTTATGGGTATGAAATTGACGTCCCTTTTTCTCAATCTTCCTCTGGCCAAGAAGCTACTGTTGGTTTCGGCCGTTCCTATGGTGGCCGTGTTGGTCTTAAGTTTACTCACGTACCGAAGTGTTGAGACATTTTCTTTGGATGAAGATCATCTGAACGAGGTCTATCACGTCCAAAGTGCTTCGGCTGAATTTATGCGATTGGTTGTGGATCTTGAGACCGGGTTCCGTGGATATGTCCTGACTCAGCAACCCCAGTTTTTGCAACCCTATCAAGCAGCGAAACAGCGAGTGTTATCCTTGGGGAACTCTCTTCGTCAAATGGTGCATAATGATCCAGCACAACGAATGTTGGTCCAATCCGTTCAAAAGAATATTGACCTGTTGATGTTTGATAAAGATCGACTGATTGAACGTGTCAAAATGGGTCATCCTGAAGAGGGTGAGGAATATGTCGAAGCTGAAAAAGGACGATTACTCATGTTGGCGATTCGCGAAGAAATGGCGCGTTTTGATCGACAAGAAGTCGAACAGCTGCAGGAGGCGCTTGCGAGTAGCGCGGAAGATCGTTCGGTGCTCATGGGTGTCATTGTGGGTGGTGGGGCCTTGGCGTTGATCCTTTTGCTTCTTCCTCTGCAACTTATTGCGCGATCTATTACTGGGCCGCTGACTACGTTGGTGAATACAGTCGAAGATTTTTCAGGAGGCACGATGCCGAAGGTGCCTGTCCTGGATCGGCAAGATGAAATAGGGAATTTGACAAGAGTGATGAACACCGTGGGCACACAGATTCAACAGCATATTCAGCAGATTCAGCAGTCTGAACAAGAGCTGCGCGGGCTGAATCAAGAGATTACGTCTTCCGAAGCGAAATATCGTGGCATTGTGGATCATGCACCGATTGGTATTTTTACGATGGAACAGAGTCGAGTCATTTTCAGCAATCGGCAAAATTGGATATTAGCTGGGCGAGATCCTGCCGAGACGTTGGATCCTGAGCAGATGTGGGAGGCGGTTCACCCTGAGGAACGAGAAGATGTGCGTCAGGCTTTTCACGATGCGAGAATTCAACGTGAGCCTTTTGAACGTGTGTTTCGGTTTCTTCATCAAGATGGTGCGGTGCGTCGAGTATTATGTCGTGCTGTTCCGATTAATGATGAGTCAGGAAAGACGATGCTCTACCAAGGGTTCAATGTCGATATCACGGCATTAGAACAGATGCGAGGGCAATTAAGTCGAGCGGAACGGTTGGCAACGTTGGGGCAAGTTGCTGCTGGCATTGCCCATGAAATTCGTAATCCTTTGGTAGGAATTGGATCCACGACTTCCCTTCTTTTGGAGGATTTTGCAGAAGGTGATAGTCGACGTGATGATTTGAAGACCATCCTTAAAGAAACTCGGCGACTGGACCGGATTGTGAATCAAATTGTCGATTATGCTCGCCCACGAGATCTTCTCCCGGTTACATTTCAGCTAGAGGAATTGCTGGATGAATCCTTGCAAGTGTTGTCAGATCCATTACAACAGAAGGGCATTCATGTGCACCGTTATCGGCCATCGCAGGTTATTGCCCTTCAAGCAGACCGTGATCAACTTAAACAAGTCGTCCTGAATATTTTGCAGAATGCCATTGAGGCCATGCCAGCTAAGGGTGCGTTACATCTGTCTATAGCGGAAGAATTGCACGAACAGCAGCAAGGCCTTCGATTGAAAGTTGAAGATACAGGGAAGGGGATTGATGCCACTGTGCTCTCTCGAATTTTCGAGCCATTTTTTACGACAGGAAAGCATCGAGGAACAGGCCTTGGACTCGCGATATGTCGCAATATTATTGAAGCGCATGGTGGAGAAATTCATGCGGAAAGCCAGCAGCAAATAGGGACCACAATTTCGTTGTGGCTCCCGTCTGTCTGTCAATTCCAATTGTCGATGGTGTAACTGATGCGTGCAACAATTTTTGTAACTGATGATGATGAAGTTGTTCGCCAGGCGATTAGTCGACGACTAGCCAAACGTCAGCACGAAATTCGGAGTTTTGATTCTGGTGAGGCGTTGCTGGCTGCGCTGGACTCTGATGTTCCAGACATCATTTTTCTCGACCTCAAAATGTCTGGTATGAGTGGCCTTGAAACGCTGAAGCATGTCCGTTCAAAAACCCAACAAGCCGTCGTCATTTTGCTGACGGCCTATGGCACCGTCGAAGATGCAGTCGAGGCGATGCGGTTGGGTGCCTATGATTTCCTCATCAAAAGTGTCGATTTGTCTGGTGTGGAGCCGGTTATCGATCGAGCGTTAGAATACATAGCACTTCGCCGGCGGATCGATTTTGAAACACAAGACCGTCCTGGGCGCTATGCCTTGCAGAACTTAGTTTCGAATAGTCCAAGCATGAGAGAGCTGGTTGGGCAAATACAGGAAATGGCCCAGAATCATAAGACAACAGTGTTGTTGTTTGGGGAAACAGGAACGGGGAAAGAGTTCGTTGCACGAGTGCTGCATCATAATGGTCCTCGGGCGCAGGGCCCATTTGTGGGTGTGAACTGTACCGCCATTCCTCAAGAGTTATTTGAAAGCGAGTTGTTTGGATATGAACGCGGTGCGTTTACCGGAGCCAATCAACGGAAACCTGGGCTCTGTGAACAGGCTGAAGGCGGAACGCTCTTTCTTGATGAAATTGGTGATTTGAACCCTGCTATGCAAGCAAAGCTCCTGCGGGTATTGCAAGAACGGTCTTTTAAGCGTCTCGGAGGGCGTCAAGATATCGATGTCGATTTCCGGCTGATCGCGGCGACGAATCGTGATCTCCGAAAAGAGGTGGCACAGGGGAATTTTCGTGAAGATCTCTTTTTTCGATTACATGTGGTGTCCTTGGATCTCCCACCCTTACGCAAGCGAGTTGAAGATGTCATTCCATTAAGTCGACAATCCTTGGTTCAGCACAGCAAAGACTTAGGGAAAGGTGTGACGGAGATCGACCCAGAGGCTCAGCAGCTCCTGGAACGCTATCCGTATCCAGGAAATATCAGAGAGTTACAAAACATTATTGAGCGGGCGGTAATTTTTTGCAAGGGCCAGTGTCTGACGAGTGGGGATCTCCCGCGTGAAGTTCAAGAAGTGGCACATGCAACGGTGAATGTTGTGACACAGGGGGATCAGCCCATGGTTCGCATTGAAATGAAGTTAGGAGAACATACGTTGGGGGATATTGAAAACACCCTGATCGACGAAGTGATGCGTGTTTCTGATTTCAATAAAAGTTTGGCAGCCAAGCATTTAGGCATCACCCGTTTTGCTCTTGATCGACGCCTAAAAAAACAATCCGATTCCTAGCATCTCAGCAGTCATCCATTCATTCGCGATCAGAATTCTTCCGACTTTTCAACAAGACAATCAGTCCAATGACGCCAATCGCAATAGCTAAGAACCCGAGCAATCCCAAAACTTCCATGATCTTCCCTCTCTTTGTGTGAGCCATCTTCCTGCCCAATTGTCGCAGTATGCTCGTTCTTTCACTGAATTTCCCCAGTTGTACTCAGGAATATGGTTTATTTGCCCATTAGACATCATGGAGAAAGCGATCTTGGTATTCTTCTGGAGGCCGATAGCATGTCGTGAGTCTTCCCCGTAGTTGATAGCGATAGCGAGCAATGAGGTCATAGCCGCAGTCTCGAAGGAATTTTGGAATGAGAATGAAGATATACAAGATGCGCCACATGCCACCAAGTCGATGCATAAGGTGTAACGCTGCTGTCGATTTGGTCAAGTAGCCATCAGATGTGATCACCACAAATGTTGACAATTCTGTCTGTGCTAGACCGTGCTTTTTGAGCAGTTGTTGTCCGAGAGGCGATTGGAGTGGAGCAAATTGAAGCCGGTTATGTGAATCGTGTCGAATGAGAAAACGAACCCATCCCGTGCACCAACCGCAGACTCCATCAAATAAAATCAACCATGGGGTTTGAGAAAGATGCCCTGTAGGTTGTTTTGGCTTCATAAGGTCTCTTTTGCCGGGATCTATTGTGATCTGTTGAAAAAAGCTGCCAGCCTTCGCAAAAGCTTCGGCCGACAAGCCAGCAGTTCCATGCCTGCCGAATCGGCTTCGCATAGGCAGGTCGCCAGGTTTCTGTGCTCACGTACGATGAGGACGCTCCGCGCGTAAACCTGGCTGCGGCCTTGCTGGACGAAATTTTTTGAACCGACCTGAATCCTCTGATGCCCCGCGTCGCCCTGACTATATATACTCCTTGATATCCTCAGTATTCAACGCTCCATTGTTGATAAAGCTTGGTACTTGAATCAACCATCTGTCTAGTGAGGGCAATCTATCAAAAAATCGATATTGTGGCGTGATCACGTGATTGCTACAATTTCATTCTTCATGAAAATTTCCATCTTCCATGTTTGCTGATGTCGTTCTGCCGAGTCGGCGGTTTCAAGTCTTTACCTATCACATTCCCAATCAACTACAGTCTCAGATTTTTGTCGGAAGCCCTGTTCTTATTCCACTAGGCTCATCCGTGGTTTCCGGTGTTATCGTTCGGATAGTAGAGCCTTCAGCCCTGCCTTCTGTTCGATCCTCTAAGTCAAATTTTACATTTCGTGACATATTGTCAGTGGATGCCACACCTGCACATTCGCCACTGGACCAGAGATTACTCGCCTTGATTGAACAGATTGCAGAATATTATCTAGCTCCGTTGGCAGCCTGTTTGCGGCTGATTGTACCGCCTCGTATGTTCAAAGTGGTCAAACGTCTTCATCTCACAGAAGCTGGGCGTGCGGTGTTGAATGATGTGTCTTTGCCGATGGATTCGCAGTCGATATTGCAGAAACTAACACGAGGATCAAATGGTGTACTCAGATCTTCACTGCTGCGGACATTACCTAAGACAACAACCATTCTGACGAAGCTTAAGCGCAAGGGGTGGATAGAGGAACGCTCAACTCTACCGGTGACGCTCTCCGGCATAGAGGAGAAACCTTTTCGCCCTGATTCTGTAGCATTCGTTCCATCGTCAACACGAGCGATTGGTGATCTGTTCGAGCAAGGTGAAGACAAAGCTTCAATCCGGCCATCAAGACAAGCGATACTTTCTGAGAAATTACAGATTCTTGCAGATGAGTTAGTCAAAGATAGTCATTCAGGGAAATTTCAGAAACATGCTGTGATCGGATCTGATCATGAACGGCAACAGGTTTTTCGCCATGTCGCATTAAGCCTATTGCAGCGTGGGAAGCAGGTGCTGCTCTTGCTCCCAGAGGTGCATCAAGTTGAATGGCTCGTCAAGCAATTACGAGGCGTTTTGAGCGAATCGATAGAAGGCTATCATGGAAAACTATCAACGTATGCTCGAGCTGAGCGTTGGGAGTGGATTCGTCAAGGACGAGTTCAGCTTGTAGTCGGGACTCGATCGGCGTTGTTTCTCCCACTGCCTGATCTTGGATTGATTTGGCTCGATCAAGAAGAAGATGCATCGTACAAAGATGAGCATCTGCCTTATTATCACGCGCGTGAAGTGGCACGAATGCGCGGAGTCATTGAGCAGTCGTTAGTCGTGTATGCATCATCTTGTCCCTCTCTGGAAACTTATTCGGAATTTCATGAGAAGAGTGAGGAGAATGTCCAACTCTCGAGCTTCGAGAACGTTGAGGTTAACCTGATAGATATGCGGTTCCATGTCTCTGGAACCCTACTCGCACCGCCCTTGCTTGAGCGTCTGACACAGGTGCTGAATGAAGGACAGCAGGCGATTATGATCCTGAATCGAAAAGGATATTCTCCAGCGCTCATTTGTCGAGACTGTGGCCAAACGCCAACGTGTGAGACGTGTGGTGTCCCGTTCAGACTCTTTCAACGGCCTTCTCGTTTGATATGTTCTTATTGCGAAAAAAGTCAGCAAACTCCAGAAATCTGCCCATCCTGCATGGGGACCGTCTTTCGATTTTCCGGTGCGGGCACACAACGGTTGGAGGAAGAACTTGTCAAACTGTTCCCGTCACATCACGTCTTCCGGTTTGATCGTGACCAAGTGAAATCGAATGAAGAGAGTGAGAATGTCTTTCGTCGATTTCGTCAGGGCGAGCTTCATCTTCTCATCGGGACGGAAGTCTTACTACATCAATCTGATCCTCCATCAGCTCAATTGATTGCCTTTCCTCAAGCCGACCTGGGTTTACATCTTCCTGATTTCCGTTCTGCCGAACGGACGTTTCTGCTGTTTTCGAAGGCCGCGAGATTAGCGAAAGCGAAATCGCTTCACACTGGTCAGCCTAGTGATGTGTTTCTGCAAACGCGTATGCCGGACCATCATGTGTTTCAGGCGATGTCGCACCAGGATGCGCATCTGTTTTATCAACAGGAACATGAACTGCGTGAAGCCTTAGCCTATCCACCGGCGGCGCATCTCCTGTTACTCGTCGTGACCGGAGTACAGTCTATTCGTGTCCAACGAGTGGTCGAATTCCTCGGCCAACAATTGAATAAAGTGGGGCTGCAGGGGGCGCTGCTTCAAGAGGGCCAGGGGGTATTAGGGATGCCAATGGTGTTAGGTCCGCTAAGCTCGCAAAAGCCGGGACACCGAAAAAAGAACAGAACGATCTTTCTTCTCAAGACGTTTGATTTGCCAGATACCCAACAACGTCTTCGAAAGCTTCAGCAGGTCTATGACCAACAATTTCCAAGAGAGCCTGTGGTGTATGAGGTGCATGTCGATCCCCTTGAAATTCAATAGTGGGTCTGTTGAAAAGTCCTTTCAGCTGGGTTCCCTGAATGAGTAAGGGGTGAGAAGTAAAAAGTGAGGAGCAAGAATTAAACAACAGCCTGGCAGAGCATCTTGCCTATTCTTCTTTGCCTTCTCTCCTTACGCCTGACTCCTCACGATCTCTGAGTGACTTTTTTGACCATTCCAGACAGAGCAGGATACCAGCATTGGTCTGAGGTATATATGGGCTAAATTGCAGAAAAATTCAACAGCCCAAGAGCGAGCTTTCTCGAGGAGAGTTATTTCTTTTTCTTTTTGGATTTTTTCTTAGGAGGGTCGTCGGAGGATGCTGGTTCCGGGAAAGGGGTGTGGATGATGGGGGCTTGAATGCGTTTGTAGATTCCATAGGCAAACGTCAGCCAAAAGACGCCTGAGAAGAGACCAAGCAACACTCCAGGAAAGATTTGTTCCATTTCCTCCATTGTGGGCTCCCGGCCTAGTTTTTGGAGTTCTGTCACTTGCATCATGGCCCAGGCCATGCTTTCAACACCGAGTAGCAAGGTGCAAATTGCCCAGATATATCCGATTGATGGGCACTTCCACGCAAGAAGGATTGCCAGCCCGATTCCCATGGCAATACCAAGTGGTAGGGGTATGGCACCCAATAAGAGCCACAATCCAACTGTAACGGCGAGGCTTCCTAAGACGGCATTTATTTGATGCCATAGACTTTCATTCATACGGTCACGCTCTCCTATCATTTTGGAAAGGGTGCAACCTTATCACAGGTATCCTTTATCCAGCATCTCATACGAAGGGAATGTTGAAAAAACCGCAAGTGGCGTTCTCTGAGTCTGTAAAAAGTGAGAAGTCAGGAGTAAAGAGAAACACTATGGTTAGGAAACTATCCTGAGCGACATCGGTTGTTTGGTCTAACCTCCTTCGTTGTACTCCTTAAGTCTCACAACTGACTCCTCACGATCTCTGAGTGACTTTTTTGATCATCTCTTCTAACCACTGGTGCCGATTGATTTTTGAGGTTATTGGAAGTTTTTCAGCCCAGGTCTAGCGGCCAATATCTGTCAGGGGTTTTGATGTGATGGTGAAGTCTCCACGAGGATTATCTCTGAAGGTATTGGATTGGAGCAGTTCTTCTGCCTTTGGTGTGGGTTCGCAATCGGGAGTGAGAACGACTCCCCAATGCGTGTTGTTCTCAAGCGTATTGTCGAGAATAAGGGCTTGTGCTTCTGAAAAAAGGAGGAGCCCACTCAGCATATTATCCCGGCAGACATTATTGATGAAGTCAGGACGCGTGTTTTGATCACGAGCCGCCATGCCGAAATGATGATTGCCAAAACATTGATTCTCTCGTAAGTAAGGCTGGGCACCGGCAAAGGAAAATATCCCAGATTCTCGGTTATAGCAAATTTCATTGGACTGTAAGGTTGGCCGGCAATCAGGGCCATAAATGACGACTCCGGATAAGAGACCTTCAGTTGCTCGACAATGGGCGATTGTACAGGTCGAATCCAAAATGTTTAGCGCGGAATGTTGGTCGCTACCAACATAGCGGAATGTGATCCCACTGATATGCCCACCTGAGACTTTTTGTAAATAACAGGGCCCACTTCGACGACTAAAAATCGTGACCTGATCCCGGCCAGCGCCTATTAGATAGATTGGTCGTTCCGTGATGACCAATCGATCTTCATAGGTTCCTGGCTGGATGAATATCTGATCATTGGGCTCGGCTTTATCCAACGCTTCGCTGGGGAGCGCAAAACAGTCAGATTGATTGGGAGCGACGACTAACGTCTTACCTCCCATTGGGTTTGGGGGAATCTCGCTGATTGGAGGCGATTGAGTGGCCAAAGAATTCTATCCTTAGTTTGAGTGATTTCTGTTTCACAAAAACAGATGAATGTTGTTGTACCACAAGTGAGGTGGCAGCACATCATCGAACATTTCAACATACTTCAGTGATCGTATTGGGACCTCTTTAAAAATGAGAATAGATGGTCTTTTAACTCAGTGAGTCAGATTAAAAGATCATGGTTTCTCCAAATTCATGTTCGATTGATTGAAGCATGAGGTCGTTAAGTGTCGGTCAGAAGTTGCAGGTAAACATGCAATAGTTATGAAATTGTGCTCTCAATGAGACAAAGTGAGCAGACGTTGTGAACCTATACATTCACCCTTCGTTTACCCCCGCCTTATTCACTATTTTTTTTCGAATCTGCTTTTCTTCGCATGTGAGGAGCAGTCGGAGTTTTGAGTAATGGGGCTGGTGGTTGAGAAGTTCAAGTCGATCGAGAATTTAGCATGTAGGAGATCAGGAGAAAAGAAGAAGACCAATATGCTGAACCACAAGCCTAGTAATTTGATCGCAGCTGAATCTTTGGGAAGTTCAATGAAAGAGAGATAGGGGAGAGTAGGATGGGGCATTGTTGACTCCAAAGTGGGAGATATTCTCTTTCTCCTTATCGGTTGAATGTCTCATAGGATGGAGGAGAAAGATTTGCAGAGAAGCCTAGTTTTGATTTTTTGGAAGGCAGGAGGAGGGTCTAACTTGCTGCATGAGGAAGGACAGCGAAGCCTACATTAAAAAATTTCAGGACTGGCTAGAATGGACAAAATTGTAATAACTGTGGGGAGGAAATGGAGGCGTTAGTTGTTTTCGATGGATTGGCGAGTGGCGAAGACTTCACCGGGATGAATGAGCAGTAAGCAGTCTCCGTCGACTGGATCTTTGTGGAAGAGGGCGAAGGTGAGGCACAGTTGTGGGGTGGGTTCTGGAGAAAATTCCAAAAGAACTGGGACGTCAACTAATGGTGTGACTTCTTTCAGATTGGCCAGTCGCAACCGAACGGCCACTAAAGTATCACGTAAGCGTGACTGAATATGTTCATCGGTAAAATCTGGAGAGGAGGTAATGTATTGTTCCCAGAGTGGGTTGGTCATGCCAATACAAAAGTCCAGGCCAAGACGTTGGGCCAGAGGAGTGACATCTTTCACGATCCCAGATTCAACGGCTTCTTTTCGGGAACGCAGGGTGAGCGTCTTCAGTTCTGCTGGGATATCTGGTGTTGGTAGCAAGTCAGAGGTCAATATTTCTGGTGGGCTGTCGGTGGAAGAAGTCATTGGTCCTTCTAGCAAAGCTGGCTGAGACTCATCATTGGAGTCCTGGGGAGCCTGAACCTCTGAGGAGTCTTGCCCGAGGGCTTGGATGATTCCCTGATACACCGACTTTGCTGAATCGGTCCAATTATCATCCTGAGGTAGTCCTCGAAAGGCAGCTTCCGAGGCCTTCTTTTCATCGTGTGTGAGGAGGCGTGATTGCGTCATACCTAATAAGATAAGGCAATTCGGAGGAAAGTCAAGGATCCATCACTATTTTCAACATCAGTAATCTCAGCAAATAAGAATATTGTCATTTTTGTGCGAAATCGCGCATTGACATAAGCGCGAAATCGCTCTTATTGATTAAATACACAATAGACCTGTATGCAATTAGCAGGTAAATGGCCAAATATTTCAATAGGTTACATGTTAATGGTCAATAAATCATTTTCGGGAATATTCTTTGCATTTCCACAAGAACAAGGAATCACTTTTTCTTAGGAGAGCATAATGGATCCTCTTTTTGATTTAGCAATGATTGCGGTAGTGGCCATTATGGTCGCGTTTAATTTTTACGGATAACACCTAAAATTTTTCTCTGATTTTTGCAGAGAAAGAGCTCGCAATACGATTTTTTGGCTAAGATCGTCCTTTCCCTTTTCCTTCCCTGTCTCAAGAATTAACCATCAACACATTCAATGACGTATTTATACGTAATTGAAAACTCATAAGTTTAAGCTTTTAAAGGAAATTTATCGAAATTTTCTTGAATCCCACCATTCTGTCCTGCTATATCTCCTTGTCGTTTCTATTGAAGAGCGGAAGGCCAATAGTCAATCACTAAGGGCCTTAACGAACTTCTTTTTCCTGAAAATAACTAATACCAAATTGTAGGGTGGCGGACTCTCCAGGTATGAAGGGTCCGTTTCAGTACAAGCCGGTCAGTGGTTCTGGATGTCAATTCCGAAACCGTGACCGGCTTTGTTGTATCAATTGATGATGCCCAGAATGCCTTGTGATGTTGGTCTTCGAAGCACCACTGGTCGTTGTTCATTTGAAGGTTTTTTTAATTATCTAGGTCTCGAGTTAACTGGTTCATATGGGCGGATGACATGATAAACAGGGATCTGACCAAAATTCCCATAGGACAGTTTTCGGAATTTCCAAAAAACTGGCGCGCAGACATGCTTTCCGGATTTCTGGTTTTTCTAATCGCTCTTCCCCTCTGCTTAGGCATTTCATTGGCCTGTGGGTATCCGGCTATTTCCGGCATTTTCACCGCCATTATTGGCGGTGTGTTGGCCACCTTCTTTAGTAATTCAGAATTAACGATTAAAGGGCCTGCTGCGGGACTCATTGTCATTGCGATCGGTTGTGTCACCGAGTTTGGATTTACGGGAGGAAAAGATCCAGCCTTAGACCTTCAAGCTTATCGTTTAGCGCTTGGAGTTGGAGTGGTGGCTGGTATTATTCAAATTTTCCTAGGGATAATTCGAGCAGGGATTTTCGGAGAATTTTTTCCTAATTCAGCGGTGCATGGTCTGTTGGCGGCGATCGGAATTATCATTATGGCCAAACAATTTCCGATTGCCTTAGGGGTGAGTCCTCATGGTGAGCCATTAGAGCTCATTGCCAGTATTCCGCAGTTTGTCTTGGAGATGAATCCGTTGGTGGGCTTGATTGGGATCGTGAGTCTTCTCATCATGTTTAGTTATTTGTTCATCTCCAATCCTACCCTAAAAATCATCCCTGCTCCGATGCTCGTGTTGCTCGTCACCGTGCCACTTGCGATGTATCTGGACATTGGGCAGGAGCAGACATATGCGTTCAACGGGCAAGAGTATTCTTTAGGAAAAGATTTCTTGGTCGCGGTGCCAGAGAATATGTTTCACGCCATAACGTTTCCAGATTTTTCAGGGTTATTAACGGCGGTCGGATGGGAATATGTCATGATGTTTGCGCTCATTGGAAGCATTGAATCCTTATTAAGTGCCAAAGCGATTGATGGAATTGATCCTTGGAAAAGAAAGACCGATCATGATCGAGATATGTTAGCCGTCGGGGTGGGAAATACGGTGGCCGCTTTTATTGGCGGTCTACCGATGATCTCCGAAATTGTTCGGAGTAAATCGAACATTGATAACGGCGCACGAACCCGTTTTGCCAACGTGTTTCATGGAATGTTTCTGTTGCTCTTTGTGGCTTTAATACCTGGCCTCATCAATCAGATTCCATTGGCAGCTTTAGGAGCGATGTTGGTCGTGACGGGCTATCGTCTGGCTTCACCACAAGAATTCATCCACATGTATCATGTTGGGCGAGAACAGTTTATTATTTTTGTCTCTACGGTTATCGGTGTGTTAGCCACTGATCTTTTAATGGGCATTGCTATTGGTATCTTTGTCAATTTTGTTATACATCTGATGAACGGCGCTCCGCCCCGCTCATTGTTGAAATCTCAGGTGATCGTGGAACGTGAAGTGAAAGGCCGCGTGACGGTGAGAGTCAAAGATTCCGCTATTTTCAGTACGTGGATTGCTCTGAAAAAAACGTTGGAAGGTCTGGCAAGTGAATCCCATGTCGTCTTGGATTTGTCAGACACGTTGTTGGTGGATCACACAACAATGTCTAAACTTCATCAAATGGAAAGAGATTTTGAAGAACGACAATCTAGATTGGAGATTATCGGTTTAGATCAGCATCAACCTTTGTCTAATCATCCAGAAGCAGGGATGAAAAAGCCAGGGAAGTGATGTGGCTGTGAACCGATCCGACAATCTTCAACTCCCTGTGCGGTAAGATTTTGATTGGCAAAGAGCTCTAGGAGAGAAAAAAAACGGCTGTCTTATGATCTTGAGGGAGACGTCGTATCGAGATCTTGGTCTAGTGAGAAGGCAATGACACCCTTTCCGATGGTGACATCAATATCGGTAAACATTCCTGAAGCCGCAGCTCCAGTAATCTGGCTGACTAGGGTACAGAGTTTTTCGCGACCTTAGAAAATAAGGTTCTGACGCATAGCCTTCACCATTTCTATTCTTTCAGAGCTTTTGGCCAATTGTCGTTCAGCTTGGGTAATCACGCCCTTGAGTCTAACGAGCACCAGATCAGGCAAGATAAAGGCTTTGACGGCCATGAGGCCTCTCCCCATAAATTCCTGTTTGAATTTAATGACGACATTTCGAATGGCTGTTTCAGCCTCACCTTTTGTTCGACCGCTCTGCATGTGTTCAGAATGATTGGTGCTATTGATGCGGTTGGCTAGTATAAAGGGTTTTCTTGTGGTGAATAACGAAAACAACCGGAGGGGGAATGCCTTTTGAAATGAAGAAAACCGAGTCTCAGTCCTTGACACAAAAAGAACGGGTATATCTCCGTCAGGTGATTGAAGAGGCCAGTGAACCCATTGCACCGTTTTGGCCTATGAGAACGATGGTCGCACAAAACCCCATTCACGGATTGGAATATCTGCCATTTGATCAGGCGGTTCGAAAAGGAAAGGCGCTTCTTGGGGGAAGTGGGTATTTGCCGAATAACAAGTATAGACAATTCTATCGAGATGGAAGGATATCCTCGGGCAATGTTCAGCGAGCGTTGACTCGTGAGGGCCCTCAATTAGATTCAAGCGATTCTGTCAAAATTGGGAATCTGCAATTGTCTGCCCGTGATATTTGGCAATGGCATTTGGTCGTAGGGTTCGAAGAGTTAGAGCCGGCCTTGTTGCAATGGGAACTCGGCGGGGGTGGAGCGACTCAACAATTTCGTTCAGATTTTTTAAGTGAATCAAAGCATCGAATCATCCAACGGACGATCCAGGAATGCGAGAAGTGCAGAGATAATCCTGAAGAGGCGTATCTGACGAATCTGTGGAAGGCCACCCTATCGATTCTTGGCTTACATGAATCTGCTCAGGAAGAGAACGATTCAGCTGGAGGTGCTCAAGTAGCCACCGAAATACGAGGAGGCAAGGCCCGCGAGAATATAGAATTACCTGTTCAACGTACGGTCGGTGATTGGGTTGAACGTCTGAGTGGCAATGCAGTGGCCGAGCAGATCAATGATCAAATGATTAAATGGATTGCGGCCTTCACTGACGAGGGCTTGGCAGGGTGGGAGATGCCACTGAGGAATAAAGGCTTTTTCCGAGCGTGGCAAGAGTTGGTGCGATGGGATCAATCGGGCCATTTCTTAGGCGTTCATGATTTCCATGAAAAAGTTCAGAGATTGTCTTATGACCCTGAGGAAAGCATTGCTGAGTGTTTGAATTGCCTTGGTATCCCCCCATTACAGTGGAAGGGCTATCTTTCAAGAGAGTTGTCACAATTGCCGGGATGGACGAGATACATTCGATGGTTAGGAGAACATCCTCTTTATCATACGCAACAGAATCACCCTATTGATACAACCCAATATCTTGCTGTTCGGTTGTTTTATGAAGTAGAGCTGGCTCAGGTTATCTGTCAACGAGAATGGAGCATTGATGGAACCGTTGAGGCACTGCAATCCTACTGGGATCAGCGGCCGACAGAATATGAAGATTTGATGGGGCAAGGTGGTCATGCCGTTGACGACAGAACGCAGGCTATATGTCGAGATGGCTGGCGCTTATTTCATCTTGCGCAATGCTTAGAGGTGTCGCCCGTAGAAATCCACGATCTCTCAGCAAACGACGCTCAGAAATTATTGGATTGGCTAAATGTTTTTCCCTTCGATGATCATGGTGCAGTGTGGCTTGAGGCGTACGAAGATAAGTTTCGCGAAGACCTTCTTCGAAAACTTGTCGACCATCGCGGTGTGGACAAGAGCCTAGATAGTCGTCCTCGAGCGCAGCTGGTCTTTTGTATTGATGTTCGATCAGAGTCTTTCCGCCGTCATATCGAAGAACAGGGCCCATATGACACGTTCGGTTTTGCGGGATTCTTTGGTATTCCCATGAGTCACCAAGCCTTTGATAGCGAGGAACGATCTGATTTATGTCCGGTACTCCTTTCTCCAAAGCATGCCGTGACTGAAGTTCCTCGAATGGGAGAGGAACAGTCATTGGAGAAATACTCCGCAGGATCACGGTGGAATCAACTCGGGCATCATCTGTTTCATGATTTGAAGCGCAACCCGGTTGGATCACTCATGGTGATTGATGTGTTTGGTTTATTCTTTAGCCTGGGCCTCCTAGGAAAAACATTAGTATTGAAACCCTACTATGTCATAACTTCATGGATTGATAGATCGTTTGCCAGTCCCGTTCCAACTCAGATCGCCGTGTCTTCTCCATCCGACTCTATGAATGCTCGAGTGGATGATGTTCCTTCTGAGGGGATTCCTGAAGAGATGGGGCAAGGGTTCTCAGTTTCCGAGAAGGCCTCTTTTATTGAAAATGGTCTACGTGCGATGGGACTCACGAATAACTTTGGTCGACTCATTGTGCTCTGTGGTCATGGGAGTGAGACCGACAATAATCCCTATTATGGTGCG
>JAJDBQ010000101.1 GCA_029261255.1 Nitrospirales bacterium | reverse complement strand
CTCATTCTCGAACGAGAGGACACCTTACAATTTCAACCGAGCTTGTCCCCAGTATGGGATACCGCCATTGCATTGTTCTCATTAGGAGAACTTGGCATAGGTGAATCAAACGCCATGCGGCATGGAGCAGATTGGCTGCTCAGTAAAGAAGTGCGTCGAAAAGGAGATTGGTCAGTGAAACGCCCAAAACTCCAGCCTGGAGGATGGCCCTTTCAATTTGCCAACGAGCTCTATCCTGATATTGACGATACCGCAATGGTTCTCCTCGCTCTCGAACACGCAAAAGCATCAGATCCTGATCGCCAAACTCGCGTAGAAAATCGTGCCATAAACTGGCTCATCGGCATGCAGTCCTCTGATGGTGGATGGGCAGCTTTTGACGTCGATAACAATTGGGCATTACTCAATAAAGTCCCCTTTGCCGATCATAATGCCATGCTGGATCCAAGCTGCCCGGACATTACAGGACGTGTGTTAGAAGCACTCTGTCGTCGAGGGTATACGCATAGCCATGAAATGATCGGCAATGCCGTTCAGTATCTCTTGATTGAACAAGAGTCTAACGGAAGTTGGTACGGCCGCTGGGGAGTCAACTATACCTATGGAACATTCCTCGCACTTCGCGGGCTTGAGGCAAGCGGCTCACCATCAGCAATACCTGCGATTCAGCGTGCAGCGATATGGATGCGCTCTATTCAAAATCAAGATGGAGGTTGGGGGGAAAGCTGTGCAAGTTATGAACAGCATAAATTTGTTGCGGCATCCAGCACGCCTTCACAAACAGCGTGGGCCTTGCTCGCGTTGGTCTCTGCTGGTGATAAGACCTCAGAATCTGTTCAACGCGGGGTCAATTGGCTACTCACGCAGCAAGAACCGAATGGAGGGTGGCACGAAGACTTAATGACAGGAACAGGATTCCCCAATGTCTTTTATTTACAATACCATCTCTACGCTCACTACTTTCCACTACTGGCACTCGGTACTTGGCGAGCAAGCTTGGAAAACAATTGAACAACTACGCTCTGGCTTGAACTGTGTCTTCCATTCTTGCTTTCGCCCACAAAACATTTGCCTTGTTTTCTTTCCTCACCTAATATTTCCATAGCCAGAAGTCTCCACGTTATACGTCTTATACTTCAAAATGTCTCTTTGATTCCTCGTTCGATCTTCTCCTAGGAGGCCAAAGCCTCAAAGACTCCTGCTCTAGATACTCTAGTTTGTGAGCGCCCTAAAAGGAGACAAAAAAAAGGATGTTCATCTTTCATGAACATCCTTTTTCCTCGTACACAAAATGTAAATAGACGGATAACACGTCCGAGCCCATGGCTCTGTCGGGCTTACAACCTTAGAACAAAAGTCTATGGTGATGCGGTGATACGACCTTTAATTTCATCAAAGGTGGCCTTGGGAATCACATTTTTGGCCACCAATTCTCCACGCAAACGATAGGGACGATTGGACACCACCTCTTCAGCCACTCCTCGACTCAGCCCTAGGGTTAACACAAGATCACTGACTGAGGCCTTATTGATGTTGACCAAATTTCCTCCAACAGCAGGCAATTTTGGCAAACTGGCAATTTTGGGCGCCTTCGACTTAGAGGGCATCCCAGCCTTTGAGGTCACCGGAGAAGAACGGTTAGATTTTGCCGACGTCGTCGTGGACGTTGATGACCTTCCGCCTGTTAATCCCATGCTCGATTGAGGCGATTCATGAGAATCTTTGAGTTCCTTTTTATATCGCAAGACCGTCTTTTTGAGCGTCGTGTTTTGTGCCTTGACCTTTTGATATTGTGCCCCAATGACCCTCAATTTTGTACTGAGTTTCGCACTTTCCTCATCCAGCTCACGTTCACGCGTTTCCAATAAGGTATGCTCGTTCTTCCGCCCTTCCTTAACTCGTTGCACTTCCGTGGTCATCATCTCTAAATCTGTGGAAATTTTTTCATTCAACCCTTTAAGATTTCGAATTTGTTCCTCAAGCGCTTCTTGATGCATCTGGCTCTTTTCCAATTCAACCTTGGCCGACTCCATATCAGAAAGAGCACCTTCATATTGGGTTTTTGACACTACGCACCCTGATAGACCCACCGTCAGCATTAAGATCATCGCAACCCACTGTGTCATATCAACCTCCTCATCCCTGCAAAAAAGAATCGTCATCCCTGTAATTTCTGCGTATCTACTAGTATCCTACACTTACGCTCCTAAGAAAAGGACTTAGGACATCTTCAATCTTCTGTCAAACCAGACATGCCATAAAGGGTCAGTCGTCAAGAAACAGAAGTATATCCCTCTTCTCACGCCTTACGCCTAACCCCTCACGTCATGTATACCACTCAGCCCGACGGTCCTTGAGTAAGTCATTATATGGATTGATGCGCTTATCTCGTGCCTGACTTACATCAATATCCGTGGAGAATAATTCCGGCTCTTTTCGCGAAGCGCGATGAAAAATTTTTCCGTTTGGGGCGACAATTTCACTCAGACCAATGAACGACAAAGCATCTTGAGGACCACGATCTTCAATCCCCACACGATTTGCGGTAATAGCAAATACGTGATTTTCTAAGCATCGAGTCACCATCGCATCAGGACAATGGGGCAAAACCAAGTTACTGGGATGACAGAGAATATCAGCACCCTTAAGAGCTAAGGTTCTCGCAGCTTCCGGATAAAACCAATCAAAACACACTAAGAGTCCGATTTTCGCCAGACCAATATCCCATACATGAAATCCCGTATTCCCAGGAGTGAACCACAGGGTTTCTTCGAAAAATAAATGCGTTTTACGATAAGTCCCGATATACCCCTTCGGACCGATTAAGACTGCGGAGTTATAGACGCTATCCTGCTCACGCTCCGCCAGCCCGACCACGACATAGAGCTCACGCCCTCGGATCGCCTGTTCTATTTTCTGACAGACGGCCCCCGAGGGAACCTCTTCTGACAATTCCCTGGCTTCTTCCTGAGAAAGAAATTGATACCCCGACAATGCCAATTCAGGAAAAACCAAGAGGTCGCCTTGGAATGAATCAATAGCCTCTATGATTGTTTCCAAATTACGTTGGATTTCGCCGAACTGTGGCGAAAATTGAAAAAATCCGACGTTCATCATTTCTCCAAGTACGGTTGATGAATATTTTTCACGAAAAGCCAGTATACGCCTGTGAAGGATGCCAAATCAGTAGCCGATGAAAATAGGGCAACAAGTCCGTAGAGAATCGTAAGGAGTGAGGTGTAGGGAAATAAGAGAAACAAGAGTAAGAAAAGAACCCCGAGTGAAATTCTTTCCTATTGCTTCTTACTCCTAATTTTTCACTCCTTACTGATTCAGTGAACGCGGTCTTGCTTCTTCCGTCCTGGAAGGTGGCCCATTTGTTTTCAGCACTTTTATATCACAAAAAAAGCGGGCAGGGTTTCCCCCACCCGCTTTTCAACCACTATTCAAGGCTTTGGATTAATGAACCTCTTTCATATGCATGACAGCACTCTTCGCATGCTTTGTTCCTACTTCAGCATGACCTGCTTTGCCATGGGTCACCGCTTCCATGAGCTCATGAACACCTTCGTCTAAATGAGGATTTTTCACTTCTTTTTGTGCAGCGTGTGCATGCGTCAACGCCTCTTCAGCATGACTCACCAAGGCATCAGCATGGCCCATGCCTCCATGTTCAGCGGCACCTTCAGCATGAGCAATAGCCTCAGCCACATGCGGATTCCCACTCGCCATCGCAAGCGAACCCCACGTTCCCACGGTGAGCAATGCCAACATGCCCACTAGGCTCATTCCCTTGACCAATGTTCCAATACGCATTCCTGACCTCCTTATGATAATAATGGAATAGCTCATTTCTGATGCAACAAGCAGTCTCTTATCCTCTCATGCCATCTGAACAAGATCAAGATGGTTTCTTCGGCACAGGATTACTCACCTTATGGAGGAGCTTGACGTCTTTCTCGGCCGGAGCCGCAAAGTCTCGAGACCATTCCCACCACGAACCGGGATAGGTTTTCACTTGATCATATCCCACATATCGAAGCAGAGCATAGACCCACGCCGCTCTGACGCCTCCAAGGCAATAGGTAATAATTTCATGATCTTCCCGCAAACCATGGTCTTCAAATATGGCTTTCACCTGTTCAACAGGTTTAAGCGTCGCATCTCGTTCCAAAAACTGGTTCCATGAAATATTAATGGCTGATGGGATATGGCCAGCCCGAGGCAAACCGTCAATTTCCTTTCCGGCGTATTCTTCCACACTTCGAGCATCCAGGATGATCGTATTAAGATGTTGCCCTTTCACTAATTTCTTCAAGGCATCTTTATTGATGATCCGTTCGGGATTCGCGTTCACCGTAAAATCACCTATCGCTGGCTTCGCCTGCTCATGTGCAAAAGGCCGCTGTTCGGCCACCCATTTCACCCAACCACCATCAAGCATGCGAACGCTGGGATGTCCTAAATATTGCAACATCCAAAACATCCGACCTTCATCGCCCCAATTATCAAACGGATTGGAATAAATGACCACATCACTGGTCTGGTTAATCCCCAAGGCTCGCACCTGCTGCTCCAATTGAGAGAGATCAGGATTCAGCACACCCTTCGACACAGAAGAAGGATCACTATACTCATGCCATGTACTATTCACCGCCCCTGGAATATGAGAGGTGTAGGCGGCAGGCCCACGGACATCAATCAAGACTAAGTCTTCCCGTCCCAGATTTTGGGACAACGATTCGGTATCAATAAAAAAATCTTGCGTCGTCATCATACCCCTTTATCCTTTTGCTGAATGAAGTGGAAACGTCCCTGTCGGTTGATCGGCTGCACCGTTTTCTGAGGGCACCGCACAACCCACCCGCGGGTCAAGCTCTTGATCCTCTAACGCTGCCGCCAAGGTTGGGCCTAATGGAAACTCTCGTTCATACACCGTGAAAACATACGGATCATCTCCGGTCAAACTGTAATCATCCTTGAGCATCTGATGTTGATCATCCGTCAAAATATGATACCGAATTTTGGCATGCACGCTCCACCCCTTTTCGCCTTCAGGTACGGCATAGTCAAATGTATAGTCTCGACTCGCTAAGGGTAACAGTCGGTTATCATAGACC
>JAJDBQ010000011.1 GCA_029261255.1 Nitrospirales bacterium | reverse complement strand
GCTTACTCAAAACCCTTCCCGAAGCTCAAATACCTGAACATCACGAGGTTCTGCACCTTATAGAGTCTGCCAAATTATTCGGCAAAGGCTTAGGTTGGATAGATATGAATCTTCTAGCTTCCGCTCAACTCACCGGCTGCGCGCTCTGGACGGCAGACAAACGGCTTCAAGAATCTGCAGCAGCACTCAAAACCCCTCATAATTAAGTACCCCTCCCAACTTCATCCTTCCTGCATACCTTCAATCGAAATCAATCTTCAAGAAACCCCTCATTTGCAGGGACGGGAATGTTTCCGAAGAGGGAACATTCGGGGAGGGAGAATCTCAGGCAAGCTGATACGCTTCTCATCGCTTACCGATAGACCGACATATACACGTCATCCGATCGTTTCTTAATCCAGGGAAACCGAAATAACATGCGGGCTTGACTGGAGTATTGCCCAATATTCACTTCTTGCCAGATACCTTGTTTGAAAAGACTCTTGTTTTCTCCATCACTCAAAAATCCCGCAAACTGTGCTTCAGTAAAAAAACTCACAGCCCAACTGTTCGTCCAAGATGGTTGGCATTGCTGCACATAGTCATTCACCTCATACAGAAGAGCTTGAATCTTAGGAAGATCAACCATGACTGACTCAGGAGTCAGCAAAAAAAGTGCATGATGCCCATTAGGAATTTTGATAAGACCAATAGCTTTTCCCAACTTCAGGCACGCAGACTTATCAACCACATAGGTATCCGGTTGACCAGCATCGCCCTTTGGAATAGAAATGGCTCGAGGAGAATCCTTGCGGCAGACAAACTTCAACGAGTCTGGAGGACAGTCCCATCGAAGCTCTACTCCAAATTTCGTTATGTCGTCTAACAACGAAGGCATTCGAGGGTTGAGCACCATTGTATCTTGAACCGACTCGCCCGGCACAAGTTGGATCACACGTGATCCCAGATTCCAATCCTGAACGCGCTGCGCTACCGGAGTATTGTGCCTATCCATGCGAATCGCAGAAAACCACTTCGAATCATTCGGTGGATTCCAAGGCAAATCCCGAATATTCACGCTCACCACGTCCTGACTGATATTCGTCAAATGAACATGGAGTTCATACACCCGCGCCTGCGGCTTCTTCAAAAACACCTCCATCGCTAATGGCATACGGGGTTCTTCCTCAGGTTCGTTAGCCAGGCAAATTGAGGAAGAAAAAACCACGACCAATACCCACAGAAACAATGGAAGAACACGAAAGGATTGCATGAAATACCTTCGCAAAATGGCGTAAAAAAACATTTACTGTCGATTCTAGGTTATTTCAAAGAAAACTTTAGAAAGATAGGTCTATTTCAGGGGAACGGTCAAATCAATTAGTAGGGAAATGTCTTTAGGATCAAGATGGCACAGAGAAGCTGATATAGAATCAGTGGGTCCATCGCCTTGAAAAGACAACGCTTGCAAGCGTTTTGCACTTAAGATGATCGGGACAAAACCTGTTTTAGGACCTGTTACGGATTCGTAGCTGGCAGAGATGAACTCCAATAGTCACAAGGCGATGAATAAACCAAAGACAGATCGGTTTGCATTGTTATAGTCCGCTGTCGGTCCAGGCTGTGTGAAAACTCTGTATAAAATTTGGATTTAAAAATTTAGCCTCCGAGGATCGCCTGTATTCCACGATCTCTGTATAAGTAAGGGTTGAAGCACCCCCTGAATCCAGAGTATTCCGAGTTTTCACACAGCCTCGGTCGACAACCGACATGTCTGCATTCGGCCATTTAGCTGCTCTACCATCTAAAATCCTAATTTATTTTCCAACTTTTTAACTTCCTCACTAAAATATTTTCCCACTCAGCACATTAACCAACGCACGCCATCCGGCTAAGGACGGCCGCTTTCAGCACTCCGCGGACTTTGTGTGAGTGAAGCGAGTTAGGCCCCCTTACCAGCGTCCGTCTCATCTGATAAAGCTGGATGGGGCGTCAATGGTTTTGGCTCCTTTTACCGAAACACAAGTGCCTCGACTGCCGGGACGGACCCCGGCATTGACTTGAGAACATTCGAAGAAAGATAGATTCCGCAAAAAATGTTGCGGATGACCACATCTGCTCAACTTCTTCACCAGACAAAGTGGATAGACTCTTTTTCTGATTAATACTACGTTTTTCTCCTTACCCATCAATTCACATCTATTTACCAATTTTTAAAAACGTTATAATTACTCCCATATTAAATAAATGGCCTAATTTTTCATTTCCCTTGTATTTTTTTTGGGCTCATACTTTCGATAGGAGGCAACTCATGGCGAAGCAGGTGATCGCAGTGATGGGAGCGACAGGGACACAAGGCGGGGGAGCTGTTGAGGAACTCCTGAAACGCCAACGCTTTGCTGTGCGAGTGTTAACACGCAACCCTCACAGCGACAAAGCCAAGGCCCTTCAAGCCAAAGGCTGTGAGGTTGTGCATGGCGACTTCACAAAACCGGAAACCCTAGAGCCAGCGTTCAAGAATGCCTACGGTGCTTTTGTGGTGACCAATTTTTGGGACCCCGGCACCATGGCTAGTGAAACGGCACAAGGCACGCTCGCGGTTAAAGCCGCCAAGGCTGCAGGAATCCAGCATATGGTCTGGTCGACTCTCCCCAATTGCGAAGAAATTTCTGAAGGCAAATATAAAGTCATTCACTTCACCGGGAAAGCTTTAGTCGATCCCGTGGTGAAGACTTCTCGGTTTCCTTATTACACGTTTGTAGAAGCGCCCATGTATTTTCAAAATCTCACGGGCATGATGGCTCCACAACCATTAGAAGGTGGCGGCACGGGATGGACGTTGCCAATGAGCCCATCGTCCAAAAGCCTTCACATTGGCGATCCTGTGGAAATGGGGAAGCTGGCCGCTCGGGTGTTTGAATACCCCGATAGTCTCGGTGCGGGCCAGTACCTGGCGCAGGCTTCAGAGCTGACCAGTTGGCAAGAAATGATCAACACCCTCAATAGTCAGGGCCACGATTTTCGATTCAACCAAGTGCCGAATGACGTGTTTGATGCCTTCCCCTTCCCTGGAGCGGCTGAACTTCGAGAGATGATGAACTACTTTGAGGACTACACCTACTTTGGGCCTGATGCCGACAGCAGGCTTGAACTCGCCAGAGACTTGTACTCCGAAGGGTTTACGTCGTTTGCCGATTGGGCCGCACAAAACATGACACCCTGAGCAAAGGTAATCTTGAAGATGAGGGTTGAGGAGGAGACAGGGCCAAAATTACATCTTTAAAGCAGAAATGCCTAAGGCCACTTGGAGTTGTAGCGGAATCCGTTCTTCGAGAAAGCGCACGACGGGGATATTGAGTGCTCCCTGCCAAACACTCACTCCTAGGGTTCCACCAAGTGCATCGGCCATCAGATCCCAACCCTCCACATTACGAAGAGGGGTAAACCATTGGTGGAATTCATCGGTCAAGCCAAATATGACCACAAACATGATCGACAACAACGCGATGGTCACTTCAGACTTGCCGATCCTTGCATAACGAAATGCTCGAAATGTCAAAATTCCAAAAATGGCATATTCGACCACATGAAACACTTTATCAAAACCGATGGAAAAATTGGTGCCCTCAGCATATATGAAGGATTTCACCGCTTTGAGATACACGGCGATTTCTTGCCCCTGAATGGGTTGAGATGAGAGATAAAACATCGCAGATGCATAGGTCAGTAAGGGCACCCAATACCACACGACACCACCCCAACTGATCTCTTTGACCATCTTCAATACCCATCTCAATCCTTCACCTAGGTGAATGATACTGAATGCTTTTTCCTTCACAGTTTTTCCTGACTCCTTATGTATCTCACACACTCATAATCCAGCTTAGGTTTTCGGCACACCCCTCGTTTTTCTTTATCAAAAGTCAGCACCCAACAATTTAGGTCTACTAACACCTCAATTCCTCTTAAAACGAGGCCTCGACGCACCTCAAGGACCATATTGCGATCCACATACCTTCCTGGTTCCGAGAGTGAGGAAAAGGCGAGAGTTGAGAAAATCGACTCGGGGAGCGAACAGCCGACGTATCCATTGCAGTAATTAAGCAAAAAAGATGCCTAAAAACATCTCCCATTTTCATTTGTACTTCTGTTAGGTTATAGCACGATGCAAACCGCAAGATGCATATGATTGAGTTTCTCACTGAGCGCGTCTGCGCTCTCGAATCTTTACCATGATCTTTCACGTGTTTCGACTATTCTGAGTACCACAATCTGCCCTCAATGACCGACTCAACCCGTTTCACACTTCCTGGGAAAGATACAACACTGATCGTCGGTGACCGAATTCCTGGTCAAGAACGACAGCTCCTCTTTATCACCGGATTTCTTTCTAAACGATGGGGTACGAAAAGCAAGGCTCTGGCTGAGTTGTGCGGAAAACGGCAGTGGGGCTTTTGCTGTTTTGATTTTCGTGGAAATGGCGATTCAGAAGGTGTCTTTGCCGATTATACGCTACAGGACTGGCTCGACGATGCTCGCCTTGTTCTAAAGATGATTCAGGACGGGCCTCCGGTGACGATTATTGGTTCATCGTTAGGTGGATGGCTGGCATGGATTCTCGGACAAGAATCTGCACAGGTACAACAACTGGTCCTGTTGGCTCCAGCCTTTAATATGATGGGGAAGCGCACTCAAGATATACCGGCTGCTCGACGGGATGAGTGGCAACGTACCGGATGGATGCCTTGGGCAGATGATCCCCTGCACAAGAACTTTCCACTATCCTGGAAATGGGTAGAAGAAAGTCAGACTTTGTGGGGGCAACGATTTCAAAAAATCCGTCGGGTGCCCACCACAATCTTGCATGGCCAGCAAGATAATGTGATCGTTCCAAAAGGCAGCTCGGAATTTACAAACGAACTCTTAACCCAAGATCCACACTATCCGATTGAACTCCTTCTCAAGATCGGGGATCATCGGTTTAGCAGTCCTTCCAATCTTGAAACATTTTTAGAGCTAGCAACGCAAACACCATAATATGGAATAAGGGCGAAGCTGCCACCGTCAGCTTTCCTCCAATGACATTTCCTAGGCATTCTGTATGCCTTCAAGCCAATTAACGGCTGCAGTACCTGCAACACGGCCACTAGCAAAACACGCGGTTAAAAGATATCCACCAGTCGGGGCTTCCCAATCCAGCATTTCTCCTGCACAGAATACTCCTGGTAACGAACGAATCATCAATTGTGGATCCAAGGCTTCGAACGCGACCCCACCGGCTGTGCTAATTGCTTCTTCCAGTGGGCGTGGTGCCAAGAGTTGAATCGGCAAAGCCTTGATTGCAGCCCCGAGCTTCGCAGGATCGGAGAACTCCTGCTTCGAAACATATTCCCTCAAAAGACAGGCTTTCACACCTTGAATGCCAACGCAGCGCTTGAGATGACTGGCCATCGAGCGTGAACCCCTTGGACGCGCTAAATCGGAGATAATGCGCGACTGTTCTCGATCTGGTGACAGATCCAGTCGAAGCGTTGCTACACCCTTCGCCTGAATTTCGTCTCGTAAACAGGCAGACACCCCGTAGATCACGCCGCCCTCAATACCCGTTTCCGTTATCATCAACTCGCCCTGTTGGCGGAACTCCGTGCCCGCTGAGGTTCTTCCAGAAACGACTACTGGCTTTACAGGATGTCCGGCGAACCGTGTTCGAAGATGCTGGCTCCAATTGACATCGAAACCACAATTCGCCGGCTTCAAGGGTTGTATAGAAACGCCACGCTCAGCAAGCAAGGCCATCCACGCACCATTGGAGCCAAGCTGAGGCCAACTCCCCCCACCCAAGGCCAAAACCATTGCATCAGCGGTCGCAAGACGATCTCCTTGTGGCGTGGAAAAACGCAGAGCACCCTTTTCATCCCAACCACTCCATCGATGCCGCACATGAAGAGTGACCCCACCCTGGCGCAACCGACGAAGCCATGCGCGTAAGAGCGGCGCAGACTTGAGATCTGAAGGGAACACTCGACCAGACGTACCGACAAAAGTTTCGATGCCCAGACCTCGGGCCCATCCGCGTAACTCATTAGGCTCGAACTTCGTGAGCAGCGGTTGGATGTGCGGGCGCGCCGAGCCATATCGCGTAAGAAATTTCTCCGTTGCTTCCGAATGGGTGAGATTCAGCCCACCCTTCCCGGCCAACAGAAATTTTCGACCAACAGATGGCATCGCATCGTATACATCGACAGACGCGCCTTTAGAAATCGCTGCCTCTGCCGCCATCAGTCCGGCAGGTCCCCCACCAATCACCGCAACCTTCATATTGATAACTCCAACAACATGGCACAACCTTCACTAGACAGAGATAACAAACCTTCCCCTACACCGTAGGACTGCAAGAACTCCTACAATCTGGGAAACAGATTTTTGGTTAAGAAGAAATTCAGATGCAAGGAACAAGTGCACTAAGAAGTCCTAGTCGCTCACATTTCAAAAAATGGAGCTGGCGCGCGCGCAGGTAGCCTCGCGTGGCTACTTCTTTTTCAACAGGACGTTGGTCTTTTTTTGTGCTATTTGGACGGCTTGGAAGGCTCGGTCTTTTTTTCCGAGAGGAGCATCATGTTCAATGGCTTTGAGTAAATCTTGTGGGCCATGAACTGGAGCGTAGGTGAGTGTCACGATGACATCCATGGACGGGGCATCTTTGGGTGTGGGAAAGGTAAATGATTCTTCTCGTGTTTCTTCAGGCTTGAGTAATGTATCTTGTAGAACTTTTTTGGCTTCGAAATCGAGTACGGTTTCTTTGCCATCCGCTCCGCCAAACACTCGTTGATAAAATCGCTGCTCGTTATAGACGGTTTTCAAATTCTTGCCCTTAATCGATAGATCCACGACCACACGTGACCACCCCGGGTGCGGCAATGGCAAATTGTGAGGGACGAAACTTTTGATCGTGACATCCACCAATGAGGTTTTCCCGTTGACCTTGGTGGAAAAATCAAGCTCCACGGCATCTGCTCGAACTTTCCCAAATCTTCCAGGGAAACTATGATTGGCCACTTTCCTGATTTTCTCACCATTGGCTGATTCATCAACCGCTTCCGGCATGTGACACGATTGGCAAGTCTTACCACTCGTCTCAGCTTTAGAGGCCTTCCAATCACCCAACCAATCAGGAAGATCTTTGACAGTTTGTGGCGTCTGCGGCAACGAATCATGACAGGTCACACAGAATTGGGAATCTGTAAATAACCCGAGCTTTTCCGATTGATGCGCTAAATTTTCAGCCGCTTTGTCATAGCCCCCAAAAATAGTTTTGCCCAGTTGATACGTTGGAACAGGGGGATGAGCTTTGTCATCAACACTATGAATTAAATGACATTGTGGGCATCCCACCCCATCCATGTGAGGATCCTTGGATTGCACCTCTTTAATGAACCGAGGTAAGAGCTCTTCATATTCCGCAATATGTGGGGCATGGCATTGAAAGCACATGGCTTTATCGTTCTTATCGGCTTTCGCCAAATAGCGCTCTAACGTCATACGAAATGGTGCCGTAACGATTGAACGTGATTGAGCGGATGCTTCCCACTCTTCAAATACACGAAGGTGACAGCGTTTGCATTTTTCAGAACTCGGGAACGCCTTTTCCATGGGCTTTTTCGCTGCCATCACCGAGGGCACACCCACCGCCATGATGCTTAATATGAGAGCACATCCGATTACAGACAACATTGGCATAAGAAATCGTCTATGAGTCACCATGGCGTTATGCATGCTCAAGTTCCTTTAGCATCGATCGCGATAATCTTGAAAAGAACTCTTTTCCAAAGACTTATAGATTCATCGTCCGGAAGGTGAGTAATCGTGGAGTCGCATAGTCTTTAATGATGGCTTCTGCCTTTTCACGATTTTTATCGCTCGGCAACGTGGCCAGATAGGCGTCTTTCAACCCTTGAGTTGGTTCAGGAATTAAGGCGTAACTCAGGACCGCTTCAAGCACCAACCCTTTTGTG
>JAJDBQ010000002.1 GCA_029261255.1 Nitrospirales bacterium | reverse complement strand
CCGACGGCATCTTCTTCTTCCTGTATCAGCTCTTTAATTTTCTCTTCAGCAATTTCGGTAATTGTAACCATGTGTGTGTCCTCCCTTTATGATCGTCACGAAAAATGTAAAATTCTTCTTTCCTTTCAATCGGTTGAAAGGGGTACAACATTGAGTGTTCATCTTAAAGCACGTCTTTTCATATTGTCAATTTGGGTCTGTTGAAAAAATCCCGCCAGCGGCGTTCCTGCCAATTTTGAGTGCTCACGTACTGGATGTACGCTCCGCGCCCAAATTTGACTGCGGTCTTGCTGGACGGACTTTTTTGAACCGACCCGAAGCCTTTGGTCTTCACTGCGTTGCTAGGCATATTTACCCATGAAAAATATTATTGTAAGTCGTGTAGCCATTCTTGCCTCATATCATCAAGGATTGGGGCTTCTGCTTGAAAATTAGGGTGATTGATAGTCAAAAAGACTGGCGTTCCAGCCTGAGCCAGTTGGTCCCTAAAATTTGGGGTAGAAGCGAACCGAACAACGTGCACTGCGCTAATCTTTTCTTCATTACTATGCCCGGCCTCAAAGTTGGCAAAGATTTTCTCCTGCCCTATACAGATAGCCACGATATCCGGATTGTCAATACCTTTGAGTGAATCCAGGACTTCTTGAATTTTATCGGGATCCGTAATTTCAATATAGAGGGTTGCGCTTAATTCATGTTCATCAGGTAACAACTCATTATAGACATCACATTCTTCTTGGATTTTCTCAGGAGCGAATATACGTTCGGTTCGCAGCATTTCCTGAATTTGAAACAAGACTGTCTCTCGATTTTCAAACACGAGTGTGACGTATTCACCAACCGTAATCCGTCGATGTTTTTTGCGATCAATAATCCGCCGACGAATCTCAATCCGTTGTTCTTCATAGTCTGCGGCAGTGAGAAGGTCCTCTGGGCTTACGTGTTTCATGAAGGTAATCCATACGCGTTGCGCACGACTTGGATAGGATGCAGCGCTGGACGAGATGGTGGGGCATCGAGTGCTTGGTCTAATTGAAGTCCGGATAGGGGACAGTCGGATGCGACGACGTCGAAATTCTCATCCTTGATTTCTCGTACAGCTTTCTTCGCGATTTTCATGGACATATCAAAAAATTCTTTCTTTGCACTCCAAGCGCCATCATGCCCGGAACATTTTTCAATCAAATGGACGTTGGCACCCGTGAGCTCCATCACGTCTTTGGATTTGAAGCCAATATTTTGATCACGTAGGTGGCAGGGGATTTGATAGGCCACGCGACCAGGGTTTTCAGGGAAATCTAAGGAAAGACCCTTCTTTTTTTTTAGCAACATCAAGTATTCGCAGACATCGAAGGTATGTTCGGCCAAGCGTGTCATATCTCGTGAAGGCTTCAGATACGGATACTCCCGCTTGAACATCAAGCTGCAGCTCGGGGCAGGAATAACAATGTCATACCCTTTGTCGAGATACGGCAGAAACTGCTGGCATTGCTCTTCAGCGATGCGCTGCATGGCCTCCGTATCCCCCAAATCAAAACGTGGCATACCACAACATTGTTGATTGGGTGCGACGACCACTTCAATGCCATTCTTTTCTAAAATTTGTACACTGGCCTTGCCGACATCAGTCACTTGAAAATTCACCAAGCAACTAGGAAAGAAGGCCACTTTCCTTTTGGACGTCGCGGGTTTGGGTAGGGGTTGTCGATCTTTCCACCATTGCGAAAAGGTGGTGGATTGGAATGGTAGTACTTGCCGAGATTTGTGGACTCCGGCAACAGCTTCCACAAGCCCACGTACCCATGGTGTGCGGAGGGCCCAGTTCGTCAGCGGGGCGGTCAGGCTGCCTAATTTACCGATGAGATCAGTTTGAATCAGGAGTTTATCTCGCCAAGTTGCTCCACCTTCTGCCGTACGTTGTTTTTTCCACGCCGCCATCAATCGCGGAAAATCGAGATCATATTGATGGGGTGGGGAATAGGGGCAGTGGTTAAAGCACAGTTTGCAGTAGTAGCATTCCTGCTCCACTTGGGTGAAATCTTGTCGTGTGAGTTTTGTGAGATCACTCTCGTGATCATCAATACGGTCAAGCAGCGTGTTAAACGATGGACAGAGGTTGAAACAGCGGCGACAGCCATCACAGATATCAAAGATCCGTAACGTTTCTGTTTCAAGGTCTGAACGTTGCCAACCCGGAGTGATTAAATCAAATTTCGGCATAGCTCATTCTGTTATTGAGAGATGTTCCTAGGTGCCAGTACAGTTAGATCTTGAAAATTCCCCTCCTTTGTAAGGAGGGGCTAGGGGAGGTAGAAATATTGAGGTGGCCTATGATGTCTGGTTTTTCAAATGGACATCATGAGCTTGACGGCATGTTTCTACCCCACCTTAATCCTCCCCTTACAAAGGGGAGGACAGTGGGAGCGACTATCATTCAAAAACTGAAAATGATTATCCGTCTTTCAGTGACTCAAGACCTTTGGTAAAGCGGTTCGCATGTGACCGTTCGGCTTTGGCCAAGGTTTCAAACCATTCCGCCAATTCTTCAAAACCTTCATCACGGGCAGTTTTGGCCATGCCAGGATACATTTGGGTGTATTCATAGGTTTCACCCTCAATCGCGGCCTTTAAATTGGCATCGGTATTTCCGATGGGCACGCCAGTCGCTGGGTCGCCAACTTCTTTTAAGAAGTCTAAATGCCCAAAGGCATGGCCGGTTTCCGCTTCCGATGTGTCGCGGAAGAGTCCACCAATCTCGGTGTAGCCTTCGATATCTGCGCGTTTGGCAAAATACAAATAACGACGGTTGGCTTGTGATTCACCGGCAAAGGCCGCCTTCAAATTTTCATGACTTTTAGTGTCTTTTAAACTCTTGCCCATACTATCCTCCTATATGATGAAACGGGGTGTTGCCCCGATGGTGACGTAGCTATAGATTTTTGTGATTGGCGACATGCGCCGCAATAGCCTCGGAAGGCCACTTGATAACTTGTAATGTCAAAGTCCTTTGGAAGTCCGGTTGGTGGCGCTAGGGAATCCAATCGAGAATCCATCACGTCAATAATGTCCTGACAGCCTTGGCAAATCACATGATGATGAGGTGAAAGATTCGCATCATAACGGGCTCGGTCATGGCCAATGTTCACCTCGTGCACGAGTCCGGCCGCACCCAGCACGGTCAAAGTGTAATAGACCGTATTCAATGAGAGCATGGGGTAGGTCGGCGAAACCTGCGCAAAAAGATCTTCTGCGGTTGGATGAGCGGTACTATTCACGAGAGCCTGATAAATTGATGCCCGTTGCGGAGTGGACTTTAAGCCGCAATCGCGAAATTTTTGGCGAATGTCATTCAAGGAAAGATTCATGGTTCTCGTTGAGCTCATTCCTGTTTAGGAATGATTACTATGTAGCAAATTGCAGAGAGTTGGTCAATTGACAGTAGCGACTGTTAAAAAAATCCGCTAGCGGCGTTCTCGCCTTTTTGTCGTGCTCACGTACTGAGAGTACGCTCCGCGCGTCAAAATGGCTGCGGCCTTGCTGGACGGACTTTTTTGAACAGTTCTTCTCCCTAATATGACTCGTTTTTCTGGAGCATTTACGGAACATGGATTTGAATCATTCAACAGACCCAGGAGCCCACCGGCGCCATCCGATTCCCTCATGTCCAAACTTGAAACGGGTGGGATGAAATATCTCAGCGAAAATTTCCAATGATTCGACCAATCGTGGTCCTGGGCGATTAAAGTATTGATTCCCATCGGTGAGATAGACGTGTCCCTGCTGAACGGCCTTCAATGTGGGCCAAACCGGATTTCCTGCCATGATATGCATTTCTTCTTCAATGCGAGGCATGGAAAACCCACAGGGCATCAAGACGAGCATGTCAGGATTGGTTTGGGCTAACGCGTCCCAGGTGATCCATGGGGCATGAGCGCCTGGTTCACCAAATGCTGATTGGCCTCCTGCGAGTTGTACCAGTTCAGGCACCCAATTGCCCGCCGCCATTAAGGGCTCCATCCATTCAATACAGGCTACGGAAGGCTGAGTGCTTTCGAATTTGGATTGATCGACGATTGCGGAAATGCGTGTTTGGTAGCTTGCGAGAAGTTCCCGGCCTTCTTGTTCTTTCCCTAAGCCTTGAGCGACTCGTTGGATATCATCCCACACGCCTTGCAAATTAGTGGCCTGTAGGGAAATCACGGTTGGTTGAATATTGAGAGATTCTTTTAAGGCTTTTTCGACGTCGGTGAAGCTCACGGCGCAAACATCACACTGTGTTTGTGTCACGATGATATCGGGCTGGAGTGCGCGAAGGGTGTCAACTTCTACTCGGTACACAGACAGCGCATCTTTTAAAATTCCGGATACTTGTTCATGAATTTCCTGGCTTGTGCCATCAACTGAAAGATTGGGCGCGGTACAGATTGGTAGCTGACCAATGCCGTCGGGGAAATCACATTCATGGGAGCGGCCTTTGAGTTGCGCTTGGCAACCAAGGGCACACACCATCTCCGTAGCACTAGGAAGCAATGAAACAATATTGGGCATACAAAGTGCTCCTGGAATTACCTAAGTTCAAAGGTTTTAAAAACTGTCCATCCTACTGTCATGAAGAGAAGGTAAGCAATGTGAACGATGAATAGGAAAAGCTATAGTGATGGAATCAAAGGATCATCTATGGTAGAACAGCGCTTTGAGAAGGAGTACTCGTTTTCCTTGAGGGTTATGGGGAGTTTGTTGAATAGCATCCATAGCCCAGTTGAAGGTTTCATTGACGTTATAGCCAAGGGAATGATCAAAAAAGTCCGTCCAGCAAGGCCGCAGCCCTTTTGGCGTGCGGAGCGTACTTCCAGTACGTGAGCACGGCAAAAAGGCGAGAACGCCGTTGGCGATTTTTTTCAACATTCCCTAGAACAAGGAGGTTGCTATGGCAGCAAAAGCATACATATTAATGAAAGTCAAAGCTGGAAAAGCTCAAGATGTAATCGCAACGTTAAAAGCGTTACCTGAAGTGGAACAGGCCCATGCCTGTTTTGGGCAACCCGATATCTTTGGTTTAGTGAACGCACCAGATGATCGTGCCCTATCGAATCTCATCATGACCAAAATCCACACCATCCCAGGTGTCGAAGAAACCGATACGCATATCGTTGTGCAGGAATAATTCAAAGGTTCCTCCCCTTTGTAAGGGACTTGGGTCTGAAGAAGACACAATCAGGTGGGGTAGAAAATCTAAGAGGCCGTGATTGTGTGGATCATCTGATTGCTATAGTTGGTATCCATGTTTCGCTGACACTTCTACCGCCCCTAGCCCCTCCTTACAAAGGAGGGGAATCATACAAGAAAAAAGGCCGGCTCATGTGAGCCGGCCTTTTCTATTCTAACGCAAGCGTTGTTCTTTGTTGTCTGATTTAAAACAGGCCTGAAGCATGGCCGGATGCGGCCATGAAGAACAACATGGGAATGGAGAGCAAGGTATTGGTGCGTGACGCCAACAATGCTGTCCGCCCTGCGGCTGCTTTTTCTGCGGGGGTGGCTTCTTTCATGCCCAGTACTTTTTTCTGATTGGGCCAAATAATGCCCCAGACATTCAGCAACATAATGGTGCCTAACCAAGCGCCCATGCCGATAACGGCATCTTGGCCTTGTAGCAAGAAGGCACTGCCCATTCTGTGCTGATTCATCAGCAATGCTGCGCCGAAGACCCACGTGGCCAGGGCTCCCCATCGAAACCACCATAAAGCGTTTGGCACTAAATGTTTGAAGGCCTCAGCCTTCGTTTCGGGTGTGACTGATTTGAGAAATGGCACTTGAATGAAATTGAAATAATAGAGAATTCCAATCCAGGTGATGCCTGAGAGGAAATGTCCCCAGGCCAATAAACTTTCCATGATATGCCCTCGTATTCGTTATTAGATGATTAATTGAAATTTTAGAGAGTGAGAAGTCCTCACACCAGCATTTTGACCAGGCCATAGAGGACCACAGTCAATACAAAGCCAGCAGTGATGGTGCCAGGTATGGTATCGAGCGGATTGCCCATAGTTTTGTCTCCTTTATTGTTCGTGGAAATAGGACGCGATTGGTCATA
>JAJDBQ010000001.1 GCA_029261255.1 Nitrospirales bacterium | reverse complement strand
ATTGAGAGCCAAATCGGTTCGAAAACCAATATGCTTACACATAGGCGAAATAAATTTTTCGATCGCGGCAATGACTTTATTCCCATTGCTAAAATGATTCAGCATGACGATACGCCCGCCAGGCTTACATACACGAATCATCTCATTCACGACCTTCCGATAATCAGGAACAGCCGTGACGACGTAGGCGGCCATCACCAAGTCAAACGTGTTATCAGGAAGCTCCATATTTCCTGCATCCATTGTCTGGAGAGTGACATGAGACAATTTATGTTCGTCCACTCGTCGATGAGCATGCTCTAGCATGCCTACTGAGAGGTCAATGCCCAAGATATCGCAATGAGAGGGATACAAGGGGAGAGCTTCCCCAGTTCCAACCCCCACTTCTAAAATCTGGCAACCAGGCTCAATGGAGAGACCTCGAACGGCAGATTCACGGGATTGCTTAAAGGCTTTCCCAAATGTGTGGTCGTACACGGACGCATAGGCCGTATACACTCGCTCTACTTTTTTATTGTCCATACGTCCTCCATAGTGGTGCACTTCTCATTCCACACCCCTTCGAAGACCTTTGAATTAATAACATCTAAATCTTTAAAACTGGGGAATTGCAAACAATGGCGGGAACCCAGATTTTTTGCCGGCCCGGGGACGGCCCACCCACATATGACTAACGGATCGTTAATCTACCGAAGTAGAGAAAAGGAGTCAACTATTCTTCCTTACGAGCATCTGATTGAAAAACCTCTATACGAGATTCATGAGATCCCGTATTTCCTAGCAATTCTCGACGACCAACATGATTGGTCGTCACAACCGACGAAGGGATTGCAAACCTTCAAAGGCTTCTCTACAATTTCTCAATTGACTTACCTGATGATACACGAAATTGCTCTAAGGAGAACCGCCATGGGAATTGGCTCTTCATCGTTTCTTCGTCTTACATTTTCCCTTGCCACCATAGTGAGTATGAGCTTCTTCACGTTGCCTTCAGTCTCACATGGCATTGATCTGTCCATCAGCCTTGAGGAAGCGAATACATCTCTTGCAGCCGGCCGTCAAACAATGGAAACCGCTGAGACGGTTGAAGATGTCGCTGCAGTGATGAAAGCCTCAGAAAAAGTGATCCGTGTGGGAGCCGACCCTGAAGTCGAACCCTGTGGAACCCACGCTATTTTGCGAACTCGTAAGTATTGGTTGGAGTACTTTGGGCGTCGCGAAGCGGCAGAATCAAAACGACAAAAGCAGGAAATACGTATGCCAGAATCCAAAATCCAAGAAATTTTGGATATGCCCTATCTTGAAGTCGAAGTACGTTTATGTGGAGATGAAGAATTCTTTGCTGAAGGTGCGGAAATCGCCCTGCAACAGGGCAATCTCATGGCTCGTCCTGTAGATATTGGCCCTGCAGAACGTGGCCGAAAGAATCCGGGAGAACCCCCTACTTTCCGTTCTCGGTTTACCGCACGCTTTGCTTATGCTGACTTCGATACGCAGGCACCAGGTACGCTGGCTGTGTTTTTCCCAGATGGTAAGCTCATCAATATTCCAGCGGATTTCTCAATAATTCACTAGTCCACAAGGAAACCTTAACCAACGAGTAGACAGCATACCCCTACGAGCTGAGAAATCCATGCAGTTCAACTCTGCGCAACATCAGCTATGCCTTCGACTTCCCTCAAAGTATAGAGATGGTGATAGAGACCCTGCTTTTCGAGTAAATCTTCGTGCCGTCCTTCCTCGATGATCGTTCCTCGATGAAGCACAAGAATTCGATCCGCCCGCTGGATGGACGAAAAACGATGCGCAATCATTAAGGTGGTTCGCCCTTTCATCAACTCAATCAACGCTCCCTGCACTAACGATTCTGATTGACTATCTAGAGCCGATGTCGCTTCATCAAGAATGAGGATTCTTGGATCTTTCAAGAGAGCCCGAGCTATAGCCACCCGTTGCCGTTGGCCACCTGATAAATTGACACCCTTTTCACCTAAAATCGTCTCATAGCCCTCCGGAAGGGCTTGAATGAATTCGTGGGCATTCGCGCGTTGACTAGCTTCAAACACATCTGATTCAGCCGCCTCCCACCGACCGTAACGAATATTATCCATGATGGTGCCACCAAACAAAAACGTTTCTTGCGGAACCAGGGCCAGTTGATGATACAAGCTATCCAATTGAATGGATTTCATCTCATGGCCATCAATGAGCACTCGTCCCTTGGTTGGGTCATAAAAACGGTGAAGCAGGTTAATAATCGTCGTTTTCCCCGCTCCTGTTGGACCCACTAGTGCCACACATTCTCCAGCCTTAATGGAAAAAGAGACCCCTTCCAAGACAGGAGGACGTTCATCATAGGCGAACTCTACTTCCTCAAACTGAATATCCCCGCGAATAGGTACCAAAGGCCGAGAATCCGGACTATCTTGAATATCTAATGGGGTATCCAAAAGTTCAAACACTCGAACCATCGCTCCTTGGACTTCTTTCACTTGAGAAAAAATCCGCGCAGCCGATCCAAATGGACCAATGAGAATGCCTGCAAAAAGGACAAAGGCAAAGAGTTCACCAGGGGTCAACTGCCCTTCAATCACCTGCTTCCCTCCATACCACAATACGCCGATTGCCATGGCAAAGGTAAAAAAGGTGATCACGGGAACAAAAACGGCCATGACACCCGTACGCTGCATCGTTGTCGCTAAAAGCCCTTCAACGGCTGTCCGAAATCTCGCTTCCTCCCGTTGCCCTTGCACAAAGGATTTCACTTCTCGAATACCAGACACCACTTCCTCGATTAGCGTCGTCACCTGTGCGGTTTGGTCTTGGATTTTCATGGACAGCGCTTTCAACCGCTTCCCAAATATTCTCGCGACAAGGGCGAGTAGTGGCAGCAGAACGAGAATCAGCAGACACAGACGCCAATTCATCACCAAGAGAAACCCGACCCCGCCAATAATCGTCACGAGATGCTTAAGGGCGTCCATCGGCGTTTCTGTTAGGAGGTTTTGAATAACGCCTACGTCATTCATCAATCGTGAAATCAACTCGCCTGTGCGTCGCTTAGCAAAGAAATTAAGTGACAACCGATGAAGATGAGAAAAGACATGGGTACGGAAATCAGCCATCACATGTTGTGAGGCTAAGGCCGTCAAATAACTATGCCCCATGGACATGAGACCTTGCCCGACCACCAATCCAATAAACACCCAAACCATTGACGTTAACTGCTGAAGATCTTGTTGTATGGTGATCACATCCCATAGCGACCCGGCCAGCCTAATTAATACGAGGTTGCATGCCGCAACGCCCATCACAGCCACGCCAGCGCACGCCATGATCACCATCTGCGGACGGACAAACGGCAAAAATCTTGACCACTGATTCATAGAAATCTCACGTAGCGATAAAAGAATGAGGCAGAAAAACGAAATAGATTGGGAAAATGGCGAGGAACGAAAATGCCGCGCTCAATCGATTTGCACAACCGATTCGATTTGCATTTTATTGAGCGCGACAAATTCTGAACGGTGGACTTCGTCAATCACAACATCGGTCAAATTAATAAATACGACCGACTCATCATTTAACACATCCGAAATTCGATTCCGCATGGGTGGAATGAGCAGTTCACCGACATAGGTCGACAGGGAAGTGCGAACCCTAATACGAGTCTTTTTCCCTTGGGTCATAACAACGCCCTGCTCCCTGCTGACCTATGAAATTAGTTTCGACGCTTAGCGAATTTCATGCGGCGACGAAGTTTTTTATGTTTATGCTTACGCATCTTCTTCCTCCGCTTTTTGACCACACTCGACATAAAGTTGAAATCCTCGATTAAAAAATTGTGATACGGCAGCCCAACAAAACCGCACTCAGCCATGACCAATTTAGAAAAAAGGCCGTAAGAACAACTGATCTTCCTATCATGGGGTCAAGAAAAGTGTCAAGAAAACTAGCGTATTATACCCGCTCTTGTCCCTGAGAGTCACCTTTGATTTCAAAATTCCCTTGACCCTTGTTGGAGCCTACTCCATTATAGGTCTATAATGTGGATCATTCACCAAGCAATCAATCGCTTTCGGGTAGGGTCAATGCTCGTTGTGATAGGAATCGTGTGTCTGTTCGTGACTGGGTGCTCAACCAAAGCCCCCAAATATCCGGAAGATCATGCTCGATTTCAGCGAGTGATCCAGGCCATAAAAACACTCGAAACGGCTTATGTCAATAAAGATGGCTCAGCCTTCCATGAGCTCCTTTTGCCCTTGGAACCGCTCGAAATCTTGGAAGCTAAGGTTCGAAAAGACTTCACCGCATTTGCGAGCACTGAACTCGAATTGACGGTTGATCGTATCGTCATCGACGGGAATCGCATTTCAGCATTCATGTCGTGGCAAGGCACATGGCAACGCGCGACACAAGAATCCCGCGACTCGGCTAGAGGGCACGGCGTGCTCCTCTGGAGTGGAAACCAGGTCATCTTGCTTCGAGGAGTCGAAGGGGACCTCCCCTTTGGCCTCGCGTCTCGCCTGAACCTATCCTCATAATTTCTCCATTCTCCATCTCTCATTATCCCGACATTCTTACGATGGCTCCTTCTTCTGCCAAGCTGCCCATGAACACTGACACGATTATTACTGACTTCCTCATCATTGGGGCCGGCGTGGCTGGGTTACGTGCAGCCTTGGAACTGTCTCGACATGGACACGTCACCATGGTCGCCAAAGGCGGCCCTCAAGACAACAACTCCTTTTATGCCCAAGGAGGCGTGGCTGTTGCCTTGAGCGAAGAGGACGACGTCGACCTTCACTTCACCGATACGATAAAAGCTGGACATCAACTCTGTTCCAGGCCCGCAACAAAGATTTTGGTCGAGGAAGGACCCTCCCGCATTCATGAACTGATTGATTGGGGAGCTCAATTTGATACCGTTGACGGGAAACTCGCATTTACCAAAGAAGGCGCACATAGTCGCCATAGAGTCTTAAGGGCCGGTGGGGATGCGACTGGAAGTGAAATGGTCCGAGCGCTGAGTACGAAAGCTCAAGGCCTGAACAATCTGAAATGGCTGGGAAATCACTTTGGGGTCGAGCTCGTCATACAAGATGGCCGATGTTGTGGGGCGATCGTCCTGAATGAGTCGAATGGTACGTGTCAGACTATACTGGCTTCAGCCGTGCTGTTAGTCACCGGTGGAGCAGGACAAATTTACGCACGCACCACTAATCCAGCAAATGCCACCGGCGATGGAATTGCCATGGCGTTTCAAGCTGGAGCCGTCCTGAAAGATATGGAGTTTGTCCAATTTCACCCCACCTCGCTCTATCTTCCCTCCAGTCCTCCCTTTCTCCTGACGGAAGCCTTGCGTGGAGAGGGTGGAATCCTCCGAAATAATCGATGTGAACGGTTCATGACACACTATGATCGGAATCAAGAACTCGCGCCACGAGATATCGTCTCTCGTGCTATTTGGGCTGAAATGCAAAAAACCAAAGCTCGGCACGTCTACCTGGATGTTACCCATTTAGGTGCAACATTTTTAAAAGAACGATTCCCCACCATCTATTCCACCTGCTTGCGATATGACATCGATATCACTGAGGAATGGATTCCCGTTTCCCCCAGTGCGCATTATTTCATGGGCGGCGTAAAAACTGACCTCAACGGTGCATCAACTCTCCCTGGCCTCTTTGCGGCTGGAGAAGTGGCTTGCTCGGGTGTTCATGGCGCTAATCGCTTAGGCAGCAATTCCCTCTTAGAAGGCTTGGTTTTTGGGTTACGCGCCGGACAGGCAGCCGCACAGTATGCGAATACCCATCCGTCACCGACAAGAGCTGCCGCCGTGCATCAAACGAAAAATTCTGCACGGAAGATGTCGGAGCAGGACGTTGAAAAGCTTCGAAATTCTCTCCGCCGCTTGATGTGGACAAGAGTTGGATTAATAAGAACAGAGGATTCTCTACAAAAAGCCCTTGACCAACTTCAACAGTGGTCACGCAAGCTGCGCGTCCCACCGCTTAGTCGAACGGGCTTAGAAACACACAATATGCTTCAGGTTGGACTGTGCGTCACGGAATCAGCGCTGTGGCGAGCAAACAGTGTGGGGGCACATTACCGAGAAGATATTCCCTTTTCCAAGGGATTGAAATGGAAGGTCCACAGTGAATGTCGCCAAACACACAACACGACAACGAGAAGTGAGCAGCTCAATTCACAAGAGAAGAACAAACCAGCACGACGAAAAGTGAGAATGAAGAAATGAGAAACCAGAAAAGGCAATAACAAGCCTTTACTTCGTTCTTGCTCGACACTTCTCCCTTTTCACGTTTCATTCAGGCAAGGACTCAAATAACGATTCAGATGGTCATGGAAGGCCTTCCGTAGCTTTTCCGTCAGGAGCCCTCTCCGTCCCTGGCCTATCTGACAATCTCCAATTCGTGAAACAGCCATAATTTCTATTCCCGTATTCGTGATAAAACATTCATCCGCTTGAAGCAATTGCTCAGGAGGATAGAGGCCTTCCTCCGCGACAACGCCTTGTTCAGCGGCAAGTTCCAACACCACATCTCGGGTAATCCCTTGCAAAATTCCGCATTCCACAGCCGGCGTATACAACAGCTGGCTCTTCACAAAAAAAACATTGCTGGTGGTACATTCAGCCACATATCCGTCCATATTCAACATGAGCGCGTCATCAGCCCCAACCTGAACGGCCTCTTGTTTCGCTAATATATTATTCAGAAAACTGATCGCCTTGATTTGAGGAGATTGAGCAAGCTCCGGGTTCCGTTTCACAGAGGCGATATGCAGACTCACCCCCTGTTCCCGCTGTTGCTCTGTGTATGTCACAACGGGCTTGGCCATAACCACAACCGTCGGGCGAGCACACAAGCGTGGATCAATCCCCATCTCTCCTTCACCACGAGAAATTGTCACCCGCAAACCAGCATTCTCAAGTTCATTACGAATCAAAATCTCTCCCAGGATTGACTTCCATTCTTCATCTTTCATCGAAAGATCTAAACTAATACGCTCGCAGGACTGGCGGAGCCGCTCGAGATGCCTTTCCAATAAGAACACCCTTCCCTGATACACGCGCAACGTCTCATAGACCCCATCTCCGTACAAAAAACCATGATCAAATACCGAGACGCGCGCATCCTTCTTCTCGACAAATTGATCATTCAGATAGATCCACATACCATCACCCTATTGTGAAAAGTTAGAAGTGGAAAGTGAGAAGTTGAGCGTCAGCGGAAACGAGCAGATGAAATATCGAATTCTCTTTTCTCTTTCTTATCATTATTACTTCTCACTACTTACTGCTCACTGCTTTATCGACTCTTTCCGTGTTGGAGGACTTGCAAAAACGCTTGTGCTTTATGCAGGGTTTCATCATATTCGCGAGTGGGATCGGAATCGGCCACAATGCCAGCCCCGACTTGGAGATAGCCACTATTTTTGGACAGCAGCAACGTACGAATGACAATATTCAAGTCAAGATTTCCATCCCATCCAATGAATCCGATGGATCCCGTATACAATCCCCGTCGCACAGGTTCAAGCCGTTCGATAATTTCCATGCAGTGAACTTTTGGAACACCCGTAATGGTACCCCCTGGGAAAACCGCCCGAATCAAGTCAAAGGCAGTACGCTGCTCACTCAATTGTCCCAATACATGCGACACTAAGTGCATCACATGAGAATACCGCTCCACCGTCATCAACTCATCAACCCGGATAGATCCATACCGGCAGACTCGGCCTAAATCATTACGGACGAGATCCACGAGCATCAGATGTTCGGCTCGTTCTTTTTTGTTGGAAAGCAGATCCTCTGCGAGGCGACGATCCTCAGCAGCTCCTTCTCCTCGCGGTCGAGTGCCGGCAATGGGCCGCATATCGGTAACGCCATCTGAAAGCCGAACAAGTCGTTCCGGCGAGTTACACACAATGACATCCGATTCGAAAACAAGAAACGCGGAATGAGGCGAAGGGTTCATGCTCCGCAATTGACGATAGAGAGACGCACCTGCCTGTGTCTGTGACGCAAAACCATCCGTAATGCCTTCGACTTGGAACCGATGGGAAAGATTCGCTTGATAGATGTCTCCAGCCGCAATAAATTGTTGGCACTCCCGCACGCGATCCTGATAATCACTGGCAGATTGCCCTTCATGAATACGAAATGAATGAGAAAATGACTTTTCTTCATCAAAAACATGATTAATAGATCGTACCTTCGCTTCCAGATCCGTCAGTCGAGATTGACCCTCTCGATACAATACCTCCCAATTTTCATGTTCCAATCGCTCAGGCGACGGTGAATAGACTAGCCACGTACTAGACGTATGATGGTCAACGACCGCAAAGACTTCCACAAAAAGAAAATAGATGTCAGGAAATTGCAGATCATCTTGAGCATGCTCTGGAAGGATCTCGAATGTCCGGGCTAAATCGTAACTTAAACATCCGATCGCTCCACCGACGAACGGCAGGAAAGAATGAGACATGACGGAGGGTTGTTTAGCAAACTGTTGTTGCAAAAATGAAAAAGGATCACCTTCATGCTCTTCCCACGCGTCGGACGTATACGTTTGGACGGTGGTCCCCTTGCCTCGGACAACCAGATATGGGTCACCACCAAAATAGGAAAAACGACGCGAGGCCCCCATGCATTGAACATCATGTTCAATAAAAAATGAATGTGGGGCGAACTCGGTGACCCGACCATACAGATCAAACGGATCTTCAACACTCACGTCACATGGCTGTATAAGCGGAAACACCTGAGCTGGAGGAAGGCTCGCATCGGTCCCTCCTCCACGATGAGTGGGAAGAACAGACAAGGAGTTAGGGATTATCGGTTGAGGCTGGAGGAGTCGTCGCTTTCATAGCATTTGCAGCTTCTTCAGGAGCCAAGATGCCTTTTTGCACCAGTGATTCTAAAAGACCTTTGACGGCTTCTCCTGGCGAGCGACGGAGTCCACGAACACGAATAGTCGGCGGGTAAAAACGAAGATAATCAGGGTTATTGACGCGAATCGTGACCGCTTCACTTTCACTATAGGGGCCTAGTTCTTCATCCGCATTGGGAATCCTGAAAAACGGCTTCCCGTTGGCCAAGATTCCATCAGGGCCCTCGATCTCGACTCGATCAGAAATGTCATTGCCTGTGATTTCTTTCACCATATCCACCACCAAGATCAACGTATCGGCAACAACCGGATCCCCAGTTTGGTTTTTCACTGTGACAAGAAATTCGACTTCACTCACGGAGGTCAACCCTGCTCCAGATAACGCATCAGAATTTTTATATTGCACAACTGGAACGACTCCCTCAGTTAAGTCAGGAAGATCATCCACCGATGGATTGGCCAATGCCTGGGTGCCACTCATTCCTATACTCAAAATGAGAATTGGCACAAATCTCTGAATTATTGTTTTCATCTTCATGGGTACGAACAAAAATCGAAAATTTCTTCCTCGTTGAAGACTATTTTCATAGGAAACGTGATCTAAGATTAACAATACTGTATCATATTTCTACAACGATGCGACCACATTCCTTGACAAGATTTATGATTTTTTGGTTCAATGTAGCCCCTTCCAACGACTCGCCTTGCAGGTTTCACACATGGCACCTTCTCAAGATCCAGTATTTGCGGGGCTTGGACAGGCTATGCGAGTGGGGACCGACCTGCTTGCCGCTCTTATCGTCGGTGGATTCCTCGGATGGTTAGTTGATTCGTATGTGCTTGATTCCACACCATGGGGTGTGGCTGTTGGTTTAGTATTAGGGTTGATCACTGGAATTCGCAACGCCTACCGCGCAGCGCAGCGGTGGCAATCATAAGCAGTAACACTAAGGTTCAGTTTTGGAAGATCCCTTACATCCCTTCGAGCTACACAATTTCATCCCGCTTTCGCTTTTCGGTCTAGACATTTCAGTCAATAAGGCCGTCGTGATGATGTGGGT